>JAVHYG010000067.1:0-1813 GCA_031119195.1 Rickettsiella sp.
GTATAAGGCTAAACTTTTTATCTTGGATCAGCTTAATCAAGAAAAAGAGCCAATTTTTTGTTTTTTGACACGGGAACATTTCTCTAATTTAGCCCTATGGGTCTGGGAAAGTAAAGAAAATTTTCAGTCTGAAATAAATCAAGTTAATTTTGAAGGAGATACAGCACTACATATTGCTGCGCGGTACGGGTATCTCGATATGGTTGATTTCTTATTAACACATCAAGCCAATTTTAAATTAAGAAATCACGATAATTATACTCCTATGGATGAAGCAGTTTCAGAATCCCAATTGTCCGTAATTAAAAAATTGTATGAAACAGGAGCTTCATTAGTTCCTACGGACTACCAACAAAATGTGCCGAGTATTCTAGCTATTGAAGAGAATGCAATTGAGATTATAAATTATTTTTTTTCAAAAAATATTCCTGTTGTCAAAAATCAAGCGAATGAAATTAGCTATGATAGCCAGGGTGAAACCGCCTTGCATGCAATTTGCTCAGTTGGAGATAAAGCTTTATTTGAATTAATTTTATCGTATCCGGAAACCGATCAAACTTATATTAATTATGCCAACTATAAGGGTCAATCTGCGCTGCACTTTGCTGCTAAATATGATCAATATGATTTTCTTAAGCAGTTATCAGCAAAACGTGGCAATATTTTTTTAAAAGACAAAAATGAGAAAGTTCCATTACATTACTTAGATTTTTCTAAACAAGAAACTTTTATTTTCATAAAAAGTCTTTCAGTAGAAATTAATGAGCAATTAAAAGATGAAACTAACAATTCTTTATTGCATTTTGCTGCGGAAGCAGGAAATTTAGACTTAGTACGATATTTAGTAGAGGAGAAAAAATTTATTATTTATTTAGTCAATGATCGAGGTTATTCCCCCTTAAGCACAGCGGTTGTAGAAAGACAAACACTTGTTGTTGATTATTTGGTAAATAAAATCGATATGGAAAAAAAATGGGATAAATTCATTAGAGAGGATGGTGATATTTTTTCTTTTCTACAGGATGAAAATGGTAATACTTTAGCACATTTGGCAGTTATTTATGATCAGCCTTTATTGCTTCAGAAATTAGTTGAAAAACAACCTACTATTGTGCGGTTAAGAAATAATAATTTGGAAAATTTATTTGATTTGGCGGTAACCTTTGGAAAAAAAGCTTTAGTCAGCAATTTAATTAAATTGAACAATGATATTATTCACGGTTATGAAGAAAATACACCGCTTTATATCGCTTGTAGAGAAGGTCATTTAGACATTGTAAAATTACTAGTTGAATCTGGAGTTGATATTAACAAACCAGGTTTTATGAAAAATTCACCACTAATGGGAGCCGTTAAAGCTAAATCCATCTCCGTTATCGATTATTTATTAACTAGAAATCCGGATGTACAAAAAACAAATATACTTGGAGAAAGCTTTTTCTCTCTGTTGAAAAAAACGGGTGACCCTTTTTTAATTGAAAAATTCATAACAAAATTTCTATCTTTACCTTTAGCGCAAATAGGATTAGAAGATACCAGTACTCTATCAGAACACTGGCCAGCTTTTAGCGCAAACTTTCGTCAAATGATGTGCAGCTTATTACCACAACCACGAAATAAACGTGCGACAAACTGTGAAAAAATTAAAGAAAATGAACGATGGTATAGACCACTGACTCCTTTAGCCACTGAGTGGCCTGGGGAAAGTGCACACTTTTTTTCCTTACTCAGCCTTGCTTTCGGCATTGTATTTCCAAATGAATTTAAAGTAGAAAATCAAATTTATGACAAGTCACATTGGTTAGCTTATCAA
>JAVHYG010000067.1:1823-6256 GCA_031119195.1 Rickettsiella sp.
TATCAAATCAAGTTAAATAATTTACTTCAGCAAAATACTGAAAAGTATCGTTTAAAAGATGCTTTATTTTTTAGAAAGTATAATCAATTGTCATATAATTTTTTCAAGTCATATCCAAAAAAATATTTTGTTAATGAAATTAAAAATAAGGATTGGAGTTCATCCAATACGGATGATAACTGTGTTTTTTTATTTGAACAGGATGAAATTAAATTAATAGTTTTTCGTCAGTCCTTTCATTTTTATATTTATAGCGCCTATTTAAATTATCATAATTTTATCATGCTTGATGTTGATACTTCACTCACATCTCTGCTTGAGCATATTAAGCAATTTTATCTTTGGAACAAGGGATATGTTAACTTTCGTATTTTTTCACCCAAAAAAAACCTAGCGGGTACGTTGAAAGAGGCCTTGATACAGCAGTCACTCGTTTTATGGCAGCCGTTTGAAAAGCATATTGAACAACACGGCCTAAATAAATATAGTAATGAAGTGGAGAGAATTCCTAATGAGCTCATCCTTAAATTAATTCGTGTTTTTGGAAAAAAACCTATTCTTACACAATTAACTAAAGATTTTTTTTATCAATATCGAGACGGAATAACTTGTAGATATGGTGTTTTACATCGCTATTTAGCCTCTATAACTCCGACTCAAAAAAAAGCTATTTTAGACACCATAAAAAAATACCGTTGGCCTGTTGATATCAACGATCATGAAAAATTAACTCAGCAAGAAAGTCATTTACTTAACACCTATGAAAAAAAAGTTCGAACTGAATTATTAGAACTTGAAGAACTAAGCTTAGAACATTTATCTCAGCTTTCCTGGGAAGTTATTCGCCACGAAATCAAACAGCTATCCTACATAGATGAACCCGAATTAGCTGAAAAAACAATAGGTCATTTAAGAGAAGTCCATCAACAATGGACTACGCGGTTTAAACAACATATTAAAGGTGGTATAGGACAATCTTTATTCTTTTTACCAGATATTATTCGCGCGTTAAATAATCATGCAGAAGGTTTAATTTCGAATGTAGGTTTACTTGCATCCGATACGCTTCTAAATAAAATGAGCCATAATCTTATTGATAAACTGCCCCTTAATGTGAAACGCTCTAATTTACTTAAGCGCATTACACCTAATAATCCGCTTTTTAAGGTAATCACCTTGTATTCTATTTTCGAACTTCAACATCAATTAAAGAATCAAGCGGTTGATAGTCAAACTTATCAAACAATACAACATCATTTGTTAGAGCAATATACCGCTGTTGGACTTATCGCAGCGGAACTATTCGGGTTTGAAGTCGCACCTTTATGGATCGCTTTAATGATCGAGCAATTTTTATATTCGGCTATTGAATTTCGTAAAATCTATCATTTACACATCTCATTTTTTAAAGCGTTAATGATGGATTTAGGTTTTTATAGAAAAGAATTTAATCAGATTATGAACGAAAGAAGCTTACTATTACAAAGTACGCAGCTTTTTTTACAAAAAAATTCAACGATGAGCACTTTTTTTAAATGGCTGATAATTAGAATCCCTGAGATTCCTAGCTCAAAATACTTGAATATACCCGATGAAAGTGTCCCATTACCCCTAAAAGATTATTTACAAAAGCAAACAGCGAATGTGCAAAGTTGTGCAGAAGATGCCCAAGCGCAAACCTTAGGATATCGGCTTACGAGTTTTTATAAAGTAGAAAAAAAATATCCAATAGGAAAACCGGCTTATGTTTGCGAGCATCAACTGACTCAAAACCATTGGGAACGAAAAATTTATACCACACTAGTAAAAAATTCTACTATCCATTTTAATCCAGTGAAAATAATACATCATGAAGAAAATAATATTTTTTTAGAAAATATTCCAGAAGAAACCTCTTTATTAAAACTTATTTCTTCGGTAGACAGTCCCACGGGAATAATTTCAATTCATCCTGTACTTTTAATTACTGGTGGATTGTCTGCTTTATATGAAAATCATGGTAATGTCAGTCAAGAAAACAGACGGAACATGTACTTATTTTTTGATCCGCGTGAAGGTGATTTGAATTTAGCATTTACTTGGCAAGGATTAAAATCATTAGGTCCTACGAATAGTACGGATCCTTTTCTTCTAGTCGTTCAGGTTGACCATAAAACTTATGAAGAGCAATTAATATTTGAAGCTAAAACCTATCGTCTAAATCTAAAGGATGATAGCATGCGATTACAAACACATTATTTAATCAATACAAGAATCAATTTTCATATTACAGATAACACTTCACAAAGTGAATTTAGCTTTTATCCTTACTGTCATAATCAAGCTGAAAATTGTAGAGTAAAAACCTTAATATCATCTGACAAAGCAATTATTAATGTCACTCACGTGGGTAATGAATTTGCTTTATTACCAAGAGCACAGCAAATTTTTCTTAAAAAAAATAAAAATTATTTTACGATAAATTTAAATAGTAATTTTATTAGTAATCCATTTATATTATTTGCTAATCAAACTAAATTACTTGGTGCGAAAGGATTGGGACTTGAAAAGAGTGTCATTTTTGCTCAAAATACTAAAAATTTAGAAATGGAAGATATAAAAGGCAACTTTACTTTGCTAGATTCTTTTTCAAAGTTAATGATAGAGGGTATGATTGTCAATGAAAATACCTTGTTCTATCGACGATATCATTTAGACCAATCAACTATTTATCTTTTTTCCGTAAAAGATTTTAATATCGTCTTAGCAACCTTAGCTTTAGATATTGAAAAAATTAACGCTTCGCTAGCGATTGTTTTTAATTATTCAGACGCTTGGATTCGTTGGCAACATAATAATTCAGCTTCCTTTATTTTAGAACTTCAAGGTCCTATCAACACAAATTGGGGTAGTTTGCGTTTCTCAAAAGAAGGATGCATTCTAAAAATTCTCAATAGAGAAAATAAATTGTTACAACAGCAAAATTTTTATTTTAAAAGTTCATTGTTATCCTTAAACACAAGCTTACCTTTAACAGGTTTTTATTATTTGCAAAAAGAGTATTCAATTAACTCATCTCATTATTTTAGTTATAGGGGATTGAATGAAGATGCGACGCTTGCTCAGAATTTTTCGCCCCCTGCTAGATTTATAGCTGGTAAATCTATTTTTAACTTGTTTCGAGATAAATCTTTACATAAAGAAATAATTTTTGAATTTAAATCAGAAGGCGCGCCTATTTTTTATCATTTCCTAAAAAATCAAGCAAAATTTAATGGAATAATGTATCGCGTATACAAAAATAGATTAGTTGCTCAACCAATTAATAATGCCATGGATGGAAGAAATTTGTTATTTTTCCAAACTGAAGAAGGAATTCAGTCGATACCTGTATTTTTAAATCAAAGTTTTATAAAAACTTCAGCCAAGTATAACGAGCAGCATAATAGTTTATCTTTTGATGATCTCAAATTTTATTATCTTACCAAGACTGTTTTTTTACAATTTAATGATACTGATCAATATATTTCAGTAAATCTAATTCAAGATCGTTTATGTCTTCCGATAAGGCAACAAGCATATAAAAGCACAAGGTACAGCCTAGAAACCAACGACAGAGCGACGTTGGCAAACCAATCAAACAGTCAAGCTACTAGACTACAAACACAGGACGTATCATTGTCTAATTTTAGTCATATCGAGAACACGACTGTTTTTTATGCATATTATGCACATAGTAACTTGCATGTCGATGGACGACAATTTATAAAATCAAAAGTATTAACAAGAAAAAAGGTAATAAAAGAGCATTGGCTTTCACAAATAAATAGTTTTTTTATAGGTACTGCTTTTGCAACAGTTAGCTTAATAAGTGGAGCTTTCTTTATTTTTAAAAAGCGTTTCAAACGCCCAGCGGTACCTGTTGTTTCACCGTTGGCTATTCCCTTATTAGAAGTTTCCGGGGCATCAGCTTTAACAGAAGAAGTTAATCAGGATAATTATTTTGCATCTAATTCGAATAATTCATATTGCTTTAAATTATTGAGAGTAATAGAAAATATAAAAGATATTCCAACGAATAACAATTCTAACTATTCACCTAGTTCAGCCACTTACACCAGTAACCTCAATACGCAATTAGTTTTTTTTAATTATTTGTCTCATTCTATCAAAAAAAATTTTGAGAAAGACAAATCAAATAAGCTTAAAAAAGAAAGGGCACATATAACTGCAGATAATTTTCACCCTTGCCTGCCAGCAAAGGAAGAAAATACTGCTATAAGTAATTTAAATGACATCAAATGTCAAGCAGTTAACAAAACATTTAGATTATTTTAACAGCCTAAACTTAGAAGCAATCTATCAAAAATTTTTTGTTTTTAATCTTACAACTTAACTAATAATGCAAAACTTTTTTATTGAGTATAAGCCTTAGAAAAAAGACCGCCTAAATA
>JAVHYG010000067.1:6266-8847 GCA_031119195.1 Rickettsiella sp.
AAAGGATAATACGCATTACAAACGCCTAGTTTTTTTTATTTTTAAAGAGATAAAATGGGCCCAAGTTTAACTAAATTCTGTAAGAATTAATGTTTTATTCAGTAATAACTGAAATTGATTTGTTGAATTTAAAATAATAAGGAACTTTTATGCCTAACGAAAAAAAAACATATGTAAGCTATTTGATAATTGATAATTTATTAAAGCAGTCTATGGATAAAAGTAGTTTAACGAAAAATAAAGATGTATTGCACATGGCTGTTAACCTAACTACGAGTGAATATACAGCTTTACCGCTTACTTCTACTTTTCGTTTGTACTGTGATTTATTACGAATTGGCGCGCGTAGCGCATATTGCCAGAATACGCATAAAAAACTCTCTGAACAAGGAAAAATTGCTTTTACAGCCAATTGTAATGAAATTGCGGAAAAGTATAGCGAAGTTTTTTGCGAGCTATGGGAAAAACCCGAAGAAAAATATGATGATATAGAAACATTAAGTAACTGTTTGTATGAAACTAATAAAATTCTACTTAATAATCAAAAAATTAGACCTCAATTTTCAAATATAGAATTTTCTTTTGTAGCTGACACCAGACCACCCGGTGATTTTCGTTATTGCACTATGAAAAATATAACTTTTAATGATGTCTATTTTAATGCATGGGAAAGTGACAGGTTGATGGGTAGTGCTTTTTTTGAATGCCATTTTTCTATGCATTCGCTTTGCGGTAACACTACCTTCGAACAAACAGACAGTTTTGAGAACTGTACGTTTGATAATATCATTGACGATTTCAGCACGTGTCTCCGTCCAGAATTTTTTACGATGGAAGGCTGTAGCCCAACAGATATCAACAATCTCCTTATTGAAAACGCGAGAGAAAATTATAGTGAATTAAAGAAGCGAGACAACACTATTAGCAAACTAGAGCAAGAAAATCGGGATTTAAAAGATAAGTTACGTTTATTGCAAACTGATAATCCCAGTTCTAACTCCAATACATCTTCTTTTTTTGATCCGCCCCGAAGAGAAGAGCGCTCGATAAGCGGTAATTTGTTAGGTGCTGAAAGTATCTGCAAAATCCAATCAAAAAGGTTTCCTTAGCTGGAAGATAATTTTTTTTCAAAAGCAATAAGCTACGTAAAAGAAATAGCAGTTTTTCTTTTCATCAGGACTTTAAGAATAATCATTCAGTAAATTCGTAATACATGGTCAAAAATATTAGCTATAAAGAATAACTACGGAAAATAACATATCAGTTTCATAAATAATTAAAAATTCTTTAATTGCCCAATTTATTTAATAAATCATAAATATTTTTAATGCGCAACTCAACATTTTCTTGTTTAGAGATAAAACGTAAGCACGAGGGACCCTCCAGTTTGTATTGCGATGAATTCTTTTGAATTAATTGGATAATGACCATCGAATCGATAGAAGGATTTTTATTAAATTCAATAAGACCACCTTGTGCACCTGCATTTATTTTTTTTATTCCTAGTGATTGAGCAAGTAATTTTAATTCACTTATTTGGAATAAATTTTTTGCTGTTTTGGGTAATAAACCGAAACGATCGATCATTTCAACTTGTAAAGTCTCTAATTCATCTTTATTTTTTGCATTCGCAATCCGTTTATACAGAACTAAACGGGTATGCACATCGGGCAAATAAAGTTCTGGAATCAAAGCTGAAACTTGTAAATCAATCTCTGTGCCGCGATCAGAATCAATGATGGATGGCGGTAATTTACCCGATTTTAAAGCTTTAACTGTTTGCTCAAGTAGTTCCATATATAATGAAAACCCAATACTATGCATATTACCACTTTGTTGTTCGCCTAAAAGTTCTCCAGCACCGCGAATTTCTAGATCATGTGTCGCCAAAGTAAATCCAGCACCCAGATCTTCTAAAGCGCTTAAAGCATCTAAACGTTTAACAGCATCTGCTGTCATAACATTTTTGGGTGGTGTCATTAAATAAGCATAAGCTTGGTGATGCGATCGTCCAACGCGTCCACGTAATTGATGAAGTTGTGCCAAACCAAATTTATCTGCCCTATCGATAATAATCGTATTAGCCGAGGGTATATCAATTCCGGTTTCAATAATGGTGGTACAAACCAATACATTAAATCGTTGATGATAAAAATCAGCCATAATACGTTCAAGTTCACGTTCGCGTAATTGTCCATGTGCAATCTGTATGCGTGCTTCTGGCACTAAAATTTCAAGTTCTCTAGCCGTTTTTTCAATTGTTTGCACTTGATTATGTAAAAAATAAACCTGCCCACCTCGTAATAATTCACGTAGGATAGCTTCGCGCATTAAACTGGTATTGCGCATTTGCACAAAAGTTTTTATGGATAAGCGGCGTGCAGGCGGTGTAGCAATAATCGATAATTCACGCAGACCTGAAAAAGCCATATGTAATGTACGTGGAATCGGCGTAGCGGTTAAGCTTAAAATATCTACTTCAGAGCGTAAAGATTTCAAACGTTCTTTTTGTTGTACCCCGAAACGATGCTCTTCATCGATAATTAACAAACCCAAGCGTGGAAATTCTAATTCCTTGTTT
>JAVHYG010000001.1:0-22899 GCA_031119195.1 Rickettsiella sp.
GTATGAGGCTTAGAAAATTTTTTTGCTTGAACTGAACATTCTTTTATGGATGCAACAGGCACTTTTATTTTTTGTTTGTGGAAAAATTTAACAGAACGTGATCCAATATACGGTAGTTTAGTAAAAGAAGGTTTAGATTTATTACCACCTTCTTGATAAATATTTGTAACCACCGCCAATTTTTTTTCTGATGGTGAGTCTGCAGTTGAGTGTTTTATTTTATGCGCTTTTCTTTCATGCAGTCTAGAACGATTTTTTTTAGTTTCTTTGGCTTCATAGCATTCTAAATACTGATGGGCTGTTGCATCAATGTTAGTATCTTCCATCCGTTCAACAGATATATAGGAGGGTTCATTTAACTCAGACACAGTCACTCGAGCTGCTATCAAGGGAGAAACAAAACGTTCAATAAAGTTTTTTCCCCAGGCAAATAAATCATAAAATAAAGGCAAACTGCGCATTGCCGTACTCGTGGCTATATTATCATTGGCTTGACGTCTATAACGAGATAGCTGATTGGTTAATTTGATTTGCCTGGCTTGCGATTCGTTCTCATTACGAGTTACACGCAATAAAACACTATCATTGCTCGCTACCATTGCTTGCGCAAACACATAAGAAAAATTATTAGCAGTGTTGATTTGCTCTTCATAATTAGCCAGCGCTATTTCTTGATCAAAAAAATGTAATGTTGTTAATAATACTTTTTCCCGCATGGTGGAAATTTGAAAAAATTGACTAAAAATAATGGTACATAAATCCCAGTGTGTAATATTAGCACTAAGTACATTAGTCAAAATAAGATCGCTGTCATTTTTACGTAAAAAAGTATAGTTTCCAATAGTCTTAAGTATCACGGGATCCGATTCACTCTTTATATCTTTTTCAGTAAGAATAATGATGTTTTTATTAGTATCAAAAACTAAAGGCTCCCTTGTTAAATACCATTTATTATCCTCTGTAACCTCAATACTCATAGGAACATCATCTAAAAAAACATCTACTTTTTTATACCAGTAATCGGTAAGAGCATTTTTTAGCGTAATATTGGCTATTAACCAGGTAGTGCCCGATAAAAGAATACATAGTCCTTGTCCTGATAAATTATAATAATGGGCATTTAAATTTATGATTAAGTCCTTACCGTTTTGTAAAACACGTGGTGTAATAATTTGTTCAAAACAGGTATTTTTTACATTTTTTACAAGCTCACGTAAATCCAATGTATCTCTAGGCGCTAACAATTCACTCATTTTCTCTTTATCAAGATCATAAAGTACGATCCCTGGAAGTGGAAAATTAGTATTATTGGTGGGAGAAATAATGTAAACATTTTCGCCGCCATTACCAACCAAGTGACTTTCCGAAAGTCCATTGATATAAAAGATTTCATCATTCCCTTGGCCAATAGACACAGTTTTATTATCAAATAATTGAATGAAAAAGCTTTTTTCTAAAAGTTCCGTTATTTTAAAAAAATAATTAATAATTTCTTCAACTGTTTGATTACTTTGTACTTTCGCATAAATCTGTTTTGTACTTAATAATTTGATTTCTAATTGGTCTTGAAAGAAAAAATAAATATTTTCAGACAAAATTAAAGAGGTCGTGTTCTTATTCTCAGTCATAGGATCATTATCAGAAATAGCTACACTGAGTATTTTCTCCGTAGTGTCAGGAATAGGGGAAATTAAAAGATAAATGGTATCGCTGTTTATATCAATGTTTTTAACATCTGTTAAAGTAAAATCAAAAAAAAGACGATGTTGTGTTCTTGAAGAAGCAGGGAATTGTATACGTACTTCACCCGTTTGATTATTAGGTATCCTGTAATCGACCAACTCGACTGTTGTATTATTTGATTGCTCAAAGACAACCAGTGTATTCGTTCTTAATACAACACTAAGTGTTTTATTAACCTGTTGAGTCACATAAACAATATCCGGTTGATCTATCGTTTCTCCGCCATAACCATCAATATAATTTAAACTATCAGTGGGATAAAATACGTCTTTTTTATTTTTTCTACCATAAATTCTTTGAATATTTTCCAGTTTAAGTGATGTATTAACCATACAATGTAGATCACTAGCATAGCTGGTATTTTTTCCACATAGAAATCCACCAGTGTCCAAAAGTGAATATTGGCTCGTTTGTAGATGAAAATCATCCAAAGAAACAACATTATCTCCTCGTCCTCCTCTTAGCCATCCACTTGTTACATTTCCTTGTAAAACAAACAAGCTATTATCTGCTTTATAATCCTTTCTACCATTGTTCACCAAAAAAATGCTTGGCAAATCTGATAATACAATTGCTTTATCTTCACCTTGATCTAAACCGATTAACGTTACATCGCCGGTTCTATTCACTAAATATTCAATCCCAATCGCTTTCTCACACAGATAAATAAAGGTTTTACTTCGTTGATTCTCAAAGGGTAAATAAACTTTTAATCGATCAGCACGCGTTAAATGATCTGTAGGTGTTCCAGATAAACAAATTAAATTTCCTTCATTCGGTTCATCAGGCATCGTATCACTCAAGGTAATATTAATCCTTCTATTTAAAAAAACTTTACTGTTTGTATGCAAAGTTCTTTCTAAATCCCATGCAGAAAAAACATATCTTTTTATTACCGAATGCGTTTTTAAAAAATTGATAGCATTGTTGACCAACTGATTGTTACTAGCCCTTATTTCAAGATAATCAGAGGGACTGAAATGAAAAAAAGCACGCAAGCCTTGAAGAAACTCCTCTGATCGAGTGAGATGTACATATTTTTCGAGCGCATGCACCTGTTTTCCAGCATGGTAACCTTCTAGGCCTAACCAAAATACCAAAATAACCCCTTCTCCTACAGGCCCCGTAAATTCCGATATTCCAGCAACGTATCCCAAAAACTCCGCACCTTCGATAGTTGATTCAGTAACGTCAATACCGATAATAGTGCCATCTAAGATGGCATTCGGTAATGCTTCCTTATCACCTGCTCGATAAGCTTTTATATCCTTGGCGAAATTATAAGCAAAAAATAGTGCTGTACCTCTAGCAACAAACGGTGAAACTACCTTCAATGTTTTACCTAAAAAACGCCTTTTACCCGCTGTAATAATTTCTTCATTAAAAAGAATACTCATCGCGGCTTTATGTTCCAAAGCTAAATCTTTTTCAAAAATTATTTTTTCGTCAAGCGTTAAAGTTTCACCCATAACAAATAATTTATTGGAAATTTTTCCAAGAAAATGACTTCCACCAAGCAAGCCAAAATTAATAGCAATACTGTCCCAATCTCCATGTAACAAGGAGATTAAAAAATTCTCAGTGAAGAGGCTGGTTGAAACAAATCGAGTAACTTGACGGATTGTTTCCAAATGTAGGTATTTTATTTTTTTTTCATCATACTCTTTAGTTGCCTTCAATGCACACTGATTAATATTACGTCTTTCCCGATTAGCTTGTGAACAACTAGGAACAGCAACCTTTTTAAAGGTTTTTTTCTTAAACTCAATTAACATTTCTGAAATAGCAATCTGCCTTTCCCGTTGCGCAGGAATGACTGAAAAACGAAAAAAATTCCTAGGGGAATTCCCTATGCTAAATCTATAATCCATAATATATTCGAGCTCTTCGTTTGTTAGAATACCTCGTTGCCATTGCTTTTCAAGATAAGTAAATACTTGATTTATTAAAATAGGGGAAAGTTTTTTTATATAACAGAGTAATGCTTCCCCTAAAATATCAATATATTTCTGTTTACTATAAGTTATGTAGGCAAGATCAAAAAAATAATATAATCGTTCTACCTCATGCTCAGTAAGTATCTCAAATAACTTATTAAATGTAGTTTGAAGTCTTAATTTGGATTTAAGTTTTCTATTGTCTGCTACGTGCAATAAAAAATGAAGGTAATGAAACCTAATCTCTATGTCTGTAATATAGCGGGAAAGTATTTTTTCGGTTTTCTTAGCAATTTCTCCAAACTCCATAACGTCCTGCTCTAAATTAATTCTTACGACTTGTTGTACAAGTCGATGAATTGATAAGCGATATTTTTGACTACCGTCGCTTAACATAGAATAGCTTTTTAGCAAATTAATTGCCGATTTCAATTGACGAGTATTGGTAGGATATAATTGTAAAAAAGGTAGGTTAGAAATATTGTCTGGACATAAATAGGCCATTATATTCAGTATTTCTAGAGCAAGCTTACCTTCTGGAATTTGTTTTATTTTCTCTAATGTTATTTTCCAAGTTGTATAAACTGTTTTAGCATAAGGATCATTACTATAGCTTGCAAACTCAAAAGCTAAAAGATCTTTATTTTTTTCTTTATATAAATCAATATAATTCTGAACAGTAAAAGGTCCAAATAATTGTTCATTATTAATAAAAGCAATACTTTGTTGTAAGGCTAAAGGTAAGCCTTGTAGTAAAGTATTTAGCTCCTTTATTTTTTCATCGTGCGTATTATCATTTAAATTTAAACCTTTTTTGACTAGCTCCAGTGTTTCTTCTTCCGTAAATACTGCTAAATTAATAACCGGTGCAACATTATTCCAATTTTGATAACGTGATGTTATAATTAAGCTCGGTTTATTGCCCACCATGACTTTTGGAAAAAAGGCTTCCACTTTTTGGTAATCTTCAACATTATCAAAAATAAATAGGCTTTTTTTATCTGAAAAATACTCATAGATTGTTTCAGCAATTTCTACGGTTTCTTTTTTTTGGCCATATCTATCTTTGGTTGGTAAATCGAATTTAGTCGCTAATTTATTAAAAGAGTAAGCTAATTCTTCCTTTGTTTCACCATTAATCCACAATACATTATTATCATAATCAGTTGCATGAAGTACTGCATACTGCAAAGCTAATTGTGTTTTTCCTATCCCTCCTAAACCACTAATAGTAGTCTGCGTACCACTTGTAGGCAAATTAGACGTGGTAGATGACGGATTCATCAATAAATTTGATAAACTAGTTACTATTGCTGTTGTTCTTCCCGTGATAAGTAACCTATGTAATTCGGCAAGCGCGTCCTTTCTACCGGTAAAATTTTCCACTGGTTTTCGTAAATCAAAAAAAATACCCTGTGGCTTAGCTGTAATTAAGTTTTTTGTAGCTTCCACAGGATAACGATTCTTGATCGTATCCAGTATGCGTTGCGATTGTTGTTGACAAGAAACGGACTGTAATAGGTAGGTATAATCTTTTAAATTACGCTGAAAATCTGTTTCTTCCTCAAACAAAGTTTCTTGTTGTTGATAGCGACTTTTAAAAGTTTCTTTTAATTCTCCATTTTGTTCTTTTTCCATACTTAACAGAAGTCGATAACCATATTTAGTACCATCCATATTAGTACCAATTTTTTTATAAAATTTATCCCCTGCTTGTGAATTAACAATCAGGCCTACTTTTTCGTAAATATGGGCCGTTGTAATTTTATTAGAAAACAGATCTTGTAGTGAATAACCTGCGATCCGAATTCTTGTTGGTTTAAAACTAGGATCAAAAAATTTTTCTGACTGGCCATAAAGAACACCTTCCACTATTAAATCACTTGTAATCTGCAGATCACCTTCAAAAGCACTGTTGGCAACATAATTGCTTATTCTACCTGCAGCATCTTCAGCAAGCTTTTCCATTGCCATCTTATCGCCTGCCTTGTCAGTGACATGCATAAATTGATTCTCAAAACTTTGAAAAATTGCGACGGCGGCTTCAGATAAAATCCGGCTCAGTTCACCTTGTGATACATTAGAAAAAACACGGGTAATTTTTTGTGCTTTTCCTTTAGGTAAATAATACTTAACACTAATCGTTCTAAGAGAAGCAACGAGAGAAGGTATTGTCCCTGTAATACTTTGTGCTATCACACCTCCCATTAAGGCCGCCGTTGCGCCTGTTTTTAATTCGGTAGTTAAAGCCTCTATTGTCAACCTTTCTCCTTTTGCTGTCAGGTAATATGTAGCAAGCCGCTTTATAAAAGCGTTCATAAAGGTTTCCACAAAAATATCTAATAGCTTGGTTATTTTTTCATTTTCAGATTCGACTTTCATTCGTTTAGGAGGAGGCGCTTGATTTTCTAAATGATCAGTTATGGCGACAAAACCAAGTCTTTCCTGCCTTTCTAGATCGCTATCTAATTTCAAAAAAAGCAATCGTCGTCGCTCACCAAAATAGCTACTAGAACGTGGGCGCTTGAACTGTTCGATTACCCAATTAAGGGGTTTATTTTCATCTAACATCCTATTGAGATCAGCCGCATTTTCTAATGCCCATAAACCGCAATTGTATGTATCTCTCTGTTGAATAATATTCTCATTAAAAGTGGCCTGTGGTATTTGAAACCGCAGTAAATATTCTAAATAAGAATCTGATAGTCTATTACCCAAGGAATCGATATAATACCCATCTCTTAAGTTTGGATGCTTGTAGGAAATTAACAAAGTAACCCAATGATTCTGATCCAGATTAATAATTAAGGTTAATCGATGAACCCTATATTGCCTAGTTCGATAACGAAATTTTTCAAGCTGCCAAAACAATTCATGTAAGCTAGGACCAATAATCTCAAAGTCGGAACTAACACTTATACTTTTTGCTTTGAAACTGTTATATTCTATACGCGCTATATCGGCAAGGTCTTCTTGGCTTAGCCATATTTCGCTTATCTCTGCGACCGCTGGTTTAGATGGATTATCGTCTGAGCGTTTATTTCGAGGATTAACGATAGAGACTGAATGATTCGAATTGATGATTGTTTGCATTACTAATTCCCTTTGTACTAGCAAAAAAAATGGTAGATCAATACTTTTTCCTACGCAAAAAATATATTGTTAAGGTACCGTGTATACTCATAAATTAAATTTTATTACACGTAATAAAATAATAAATAAATTATTTTTTTAAAAATAGATGGAATCAATATTGTGATTTTTTGCTAACCTAAAAGAAAAAAACCTCAATTGGAGGTAGCTCTTCTTGTCTACAAAACTGTTGTCAAGTCAATCACAAAAAGCGACTTCCATTGCTTTTATCACCAGCAATGCAACAACACTTAATCACCGATACTTTTTTTAATTTGTATCTTCTATTTACAAATACCCATGCCTAAAGGTTGATTCGGTATTTTTCGCTGCTGATGTCTTGCGAGTTTTTGCTGATTACGCAGCATTTTCGGATTCAACGATCGAGTTTGCTGATTGCGAGTCAAACACTTCACTGCAAAAGTAAGAAAAAATAGTGAATCTTGCACATTACTAGATGCTGTAACACGCGAGATGTCTGAATGTGAATTAGCTTGTTGCTGATAGGTTTGATGACGATGCTGATGATGCGTTTGATTATGATATGCTGTTGATACGTTTTAAGAGAATACTCTAACAATTTCTCGCCAATTTGTTGTATAGGCAGGTGAACGATACTGAGAACGCATAGACCAAGATTGTTGAGTTCCTTGAGACGCAAAAAAAACTGTGTGTGAACCAAATGCCTTATTGGTACTATCAATCACTTTCATTAAGGAATCTGCTTTTTGATAATCAGCAAAATTAATAAATAAATCGTATCCTTGTTGACGTTCTGGAATAATTTCCATAAGTAAAATACCGGCTTTTTTATATTTAAATTCAGCTCGATAAAAATGTTTCAAGGTTTTTTTAGCCTCAGCAATTAATATACGGGTATCATTTGTAGGTGCAAGTAGAGAGCAAACTAAACCTTTCGTATATTGTCGATCCGTCAGTTTGTGTTTATTGGTTGTAATAAAAACATAGAGTGCTTTTGCTTTAGCCTGTTGTTCTCTCAATTTGACCGCAGCACGAGCGGTATAAGTGCTTATGGCTTCATTTAAATCCTCTAAACTTGTCACAGGACTTCCAAACGAACGGGAACACATGATTTGTTTTTTAGGTTGTACATTTTCTAAATCAAGACAAGAAACACCATTTAATTCTAAGATAATACGTTCAACCACAACACTGAATCGCTGACGAATAATTTTAGGATTTGCTTTCTGTAAATCCAATGCAGTTTTTAGCGAATACTCATGAAGTTTTTCAGCAAGCTTTCGACCAATTCCCCAAATTTCTTGAATAGGGAACTTACTCAATAGAGAGTCACGTAGTTGATTATCACGTAGATCATAGACTCCCTCTGTAACAAAACGTTTAGCATAGGAATTAGCGACTTTAGCTAAAGTTTTGGTAGAAGCTAATCCTATTGAAATAGGAAGACCTGTCCATTGCTTTATTTTCCGGCGTATATTGATTAAATAAGCTTTTAAATCGTAGTAAGAAAAATTATCTAACTTTAAAAAAGCTTCATCAATCGAATAAATTTCTATATCAGAACACAATTGACTTAATGAATTCATAACACGCTGAGACATATCACCGTAAAGTGGATAATTTGAGGAAAAGCATTTAATGTGCTGACGTCGAATCAAATCACGATACTTAAAAACGGGCGCTCCCATTGGAATACCTAAAGCCTTCGCTTCATTAGATCGAGAAATAATACAGCCATCGTTGTTAGATAATATAATAATGGGTTTTTTCTCAAGTGCGGGATTAAAGACACGTTCACAAGAAACATAGAAGTTATTACAATCGGCCAAAGCAAAATAAGACATCACATTAGACCGGATGAATCACATTCGTGACAATGCCCCAGATACTGACATTATTCTCTTCATTGACTTCAATAAATGGAAAGTCGGGGTTTTCGGCAACCAGCACAAATCGTTTATTCTTTAATTTTTTAAGCCGTTTTACCGTTAATTGGCCATCGACAACGGCAATAACAACTTTATTCTCACGCGGCTCTAAACTTCGATCGACAATTAATAGGTCTCCATCGTGAATACCGGCATTAATCATGGACTCCCCTTTAACACGGACGTAATAAGTTGCTGAGGGATGACTGACAAGGTATTCGTTGAGATCGAGATGCCCTTCTAAAAAATCATCTGCAGGCGAAGGAAAACCTGCATGGACAGCCGAGGAAACATACGGAATACGACAATCTTGTGAAACAACACATTGATAGACACTGGAAAACATGATCTTTTACTCAAAAATAAAACTAAAGGCAACAAAAATAGGCTAATCCAGTGCCAATGGGGTAATTCATCGCTTACACGATTCTCTCACAGAAAATCTCATGACATCAATAAGGGATGAACTAATCAATTTTATATTGATAATAAAAAGATATTAACAAACAAATATTATCCTATTTTGGTTTAATTTGGTCCTAACATTCTAGGATGTATCCTTTCCCTGTTTCTATACGCCACATAAATAAATTGAATTCAGGGCTGTTTTTTTGTTTTTAGCTCAATGGTTATAAACCCCAATAATAGTTTATTTTTTCTGTAGTATAATTTTTTTCTGTTAAACAAATTTTCTATTTACCAACAAAAAAGAGCATGCGCAAGTGTGGCATACGCAGTTAGTGGTTTAAATTATTTAAGCTGATGGTAATTGTAGAATTTTCAAATTCAATCTCTTTTTTATCGCTAACCATATAAATACTTATATTTGGATAATAAAAGCTTTTTACTTAATTTATTGTAGCAAATTAGCTATATTTTATAAGTAAATAATAAGAATACTGAAAATTTTGGTACACTCTCTATAAAATATTAACTATTAAAAAAATAATTCAATTTAATGAAAAACATTTCGATTATAGGTGCGGGACAGGCAGGGTTACAGCTTAGTATAGGTCTTTTAAAAGCGGGCTTTAATGTATCGTTGTATGGTCGTCAGAACGCTAAAGAAGTAGTAAACGGAAATATACTTTCAAGTCCCAGCTTATTTCATTCATCCTTAGAACATGAACGCGATCTCGGTCTTAACTACTGGGAGACCGAGTGTCCCCAAAACAAAACAGTGAGTTTTACCCTTTCTCACCCGAAGAAAACAAAAATTGCTCTTCATTGGGGCAGTCAAACCTCTTATCCCTATCAAGCTATTGATCAACGTCTTAAATATTCTCGTTGGATAGAAAAATTTATTCAGCTAGGTGGGCATTTTATTACGCAAGATATCAAAATTAAAGATTTAAACCATATCTCCCTAAAAGAAAATCTAACGATAGTGGCTAGTGGCAAAAGCGAAATTAGTCAACTATTCCCTAAAAACATAAACCTATCTATCTTTGATAGACCACAGCGGATTCTTTGTTGTTTATATGTAAAAGGGGTATGTACCGTAGCAGGTAGTCAAGGAGTTAGAGTAAACGTTATTCCTGAAGTAGGTGAGTACTTTATTACACCAGGTCTAACGTTAACAGGCCCTTGTGAAATGATGCTGTTTGAAGGATTTCCAGGAGGTCCTTTCGACTGCTGGCAACATATACTTGAACCGGCCCACCGACTTGAGAAAGCCTTAGAACTATTAAAGAAATTCATTCCATGGGAAGCAGAACATTGCCTTAATATTAATTTGACAGACAATAGAGCGACTCTTCAAGGATGTTACACACCCATCATCAGAAAGCCAATCATTACTTTAAGTAATAAGCCAATATTAGGAATTGGAGATACAGTTATATTAAACGATCCTATTGGTGGCCAAGGCGCTAATAGCGCTGCAAAAGCAGCAGCCTTTTATCTCAAGAAAATTAAAGCTCATCGAGGTGCTTTTACTAAGAAATGGATGACTATGTCATTTGAAACCTATTGGAAACAGTCAGCTCAATGGGCTACGCGATGGACTAATTTATTATTAAAACCATCCCAAGCTTTTACCAATTTACTTCAAACAGCAAGCCACCAAGCCGAAATAGCCCATCAATTAGCAGATGCTTTTGATGATCCATCAACACTCATCGATAATTACAAAATAAAAGTATAAAAAATGACATTAGCTTTACCAAAAATAAAAATTATGAAAATAAAACAATCCATTAATCTACCTATTTTATTAGAAAATAATAAACTTTTCGTCAAAGAGTATGAAAACAATCCTTTAATACAATTGATTAAAAGTGATTCTATGAAAGAAAAATCGATGCGGCACAGTTTGTTAGATTGCATTCAGGTTTTTTCAGATTATTTTCAAAAAATTGTTATGTTACGCTATGTTTTTTGCGATAATCTAAAATTTATAGAAGTTGCTCAACGACATTTACATGAAGAATATGGCCATAATATGAATTTAAGTCAGGATCGAGAACATCGTCCTGCTATTTGGGATCCTGTATTAGATGCGAGTTGCGCTTGGTTTACTTGGAAAATGTTCACTTTAGATGCCGAAGAAAAAACTGTATTGATACATCTTGTATTAGAAGCAAGTGCTCAATTGTTCTTCAAACGGGCACACCAAATCATGGATAAGTACCAAGAAACTCAATATTTTAAGATCCATAATGAAGTAGATGAGCAACATGAAAAAATGGGTATTACCCTTTTACAAGGGTTAACTACTGAAAAATATCAACGTTTACAAGAAATCCAATTTCAAGGATGGGAAGTGCTTAATACAGCTTGTAAACAAATGGCTATATTATCAGAAAAGAAACTTATTTAAGAAAAGCGGAAATAGGAAATCTTTACTTTTTTATAGGGTTATCCATTCCCATATAAGAAAGCACCGTTCTATCGGCCTCTTCGTAAATAGCAACCAACTCCGATAAGACGATCGATAGTTTATCAAGATTTAGATCTTGTTTTTTCTTAAAAAGGTTGATCAGAACATTTCTTCTAAGGGCAGTATAGGAATCTGTATTTTTAATACCTTCTTCCGTGATTTCATAAGAAAAGGTCTTTTTATTATGTTTATCGCTATTAATTTTTCGAATAAAACCATTTTTGATTAATTTTTTGAGACTATAATTAATATTAAAGTTATCATCACGATTCAACAAACGCATCAACTCATTAAGCGTTTTTGCTCTATTCTTCATACGGATGATATGTAATATCGATAATTCACTACCAGTTAGATCGGTTTGATTAGCGACTTTTTCACAACCTTCTTGCCAACGCATAAAGCCATTGAACACACTCCAGAGATAAAACTCAAAGTCAGTCAACTTTGTTTCTTCTTCCGTTTTCGCTAAATGCCAAGTTTTATCGATTAATGTGCTCATAGGACATTTTCTTATTTTTTAAAAAAAGGTTAAATGGTAATTTTTTAATGTCAAAGGTACAAATATAGAAAATATTAGGTACTCATTAGGTTTAACTGCTATTTAAGCCCTTCCGCAACTAATGCAGCATCTACGGCCGGACGCTTCGCAACCCGATCAAAGTAGCTCGGTAAGTATTTTCTCTGTCTAATATCAAATTTCATAACAAATCCCCAACGCAAAATTACAAAAAGATAAGCATCGGCTACGCAAAAGTTATTTCCTTGAAGATACTGACTATCTTTTAAAACTGAGTCTAAATAATTAAATTGTTTTTCTAGATCATTACGCACAATCGATTTGTATTCGTCTGGAGTTTTCGGCTTGAACAATGGAATGAAACCTTTATGCAATTCTGTCGAAATATAGCTCAGCCATTCAAGTGTGCGATAGTGTGGCAAACCATTGGCAAGCGGCATCAGCGCTTTATCCGGCGCCTGATCCGCCAGATACTGCATTATTGCAACACCTTCGGTCAATAAACTCCCATCCTCCAATAGTAACGCAGGCACCTGCCCTTTCGGGTTTATTATAAGATAATCTTCACCTGATTCCGTCTTCTTTTTCACTAAATCTACCTTTTCTAAGGTAAAATTTAGACCTGTTTCACGCAATACGATATGCGGAGACAATGAGCAAGCACCCGGCTTATAAAATAACTTCATTGTTCGCCTCCATAAGTCTGTAATATTTATATTTCACTGTAAATTTTTCCTAGTGTAAAAATATTCCATGACAACTATAACAACATTCGTTAATAAAACTCTAGTACAATTATTTTTTAAAATACTAAAAGACTCATTGTTAAAAAAATCACGCAGCCTATTATATCTTAGCTAAACTTTCTAACGAACAAACAATATTGATTATTTTTTTCATGCATATATAACAAAGATAAGCTTATTTAGTAATTAACAAATCGTTTCTATGAAAATATTTTAATTTGTAAATAATTCAACGATATCGATAGAAGAATGTAACAAATTAAAAGTAGTTAGCTAGATTTGACCAGATTAATTTATATTTTTCACAAATAAGTAACTTTTTTAAAACAGTTATAAGCAGTTAATAGAAATATCAATAAGTCACTGTGACGGTAATGGTATCTGTATAAGTCCCGACGGGAAGCGCTTGCAAAGCAGGAAGTAACCCATAAACTGTATAATTTCGTGTTGTTGATAACCCTATAGAGGTGTAAGAGTCGTTGATAGTACTTGTTCCAGCTGTCCCATCACCCCAAATCGTTGTACGAGCTGTAGTGGTATACAAATTATAGTTCAAATGATTACCCGATAAATTCATAAACCGTGTTGCAAAACTTCCACTATTCCCTGCATTTAAACTAATCACATAGGAAGCACTATATATAACTAAAGCCGAACATGTCACTGCTATGTTACCATTAGCTGTCGTTGCTGTCCCTGATATCGGATTATAATTACCAAATGCAACCGCAGTCGGTGCAGGCGAAACCGCACACGCACAACCAAGGCCAGAACATGCTGCATAAACAGGAAGACTATAAGAAAAATAAATAGTGCAAAAGAAAATGTAAAAAAAAAGCCTACGCAAACTAGGTTTCTTTTCTAATTGCCCAAAAAATCTCATTAGTAACAAAATACGTTCCCCATTTCTATGATTGCTTCCGTTGTTTTAGGAACTTTCAAAATGAAATAATAGGTTTTTTCATTCCAGTTTACCTTGCCATTGATGAGGCCTGTATTCACATTGGGTAAATAAAGTTCTCCATCATAACCAACGATATGAAGCGTTTTTTTACAATCACCCTTTAAGTTAACTTCAGCACCTACGGGAACAAATTTTCCGTTAGGCATTAATAAATGTACCACAAGACCTTGCAAATGCTTGACAGGGAATTGTGCTAAAACACCACTATAAAAATAAGGTGTTACTGTTTTTAGGATCGGGCCTATTTCTGTATCCAGTGGTAATGTAGTCGGCTCTATTTCTATTATATTTTCTTGATAGGGTAATAATTCTGTCACTAATAAATTACCATTACCATCAGTGTGACCCATTAACTGATGTTGATAAAAAACGTCAACGTTTGAATAACCTGGCACCTGTATTAAGGCAAAGCTATTGGTTAACTTACGCGCTAAAAAACCGTTTCCTGCAAAATAAATAGCACTACCGCTGGCATCTAGCTCATAATTTGCTTGGCCCTGACCTTTCCCAAGCCGTGCGGTGTAAGAACCAATTTCATTTTGTACAGTGAGATCCACACCTGCATAACGATTATCATTATTGCTCGCAATAACGTTATAGCCATAACCCGTTCCTAATGGCGCAGGTTTGCTTAATTGCAATGCATCTAAGAATTGATGGTTTTGCCAGCTAGCAAAATTACTGACAACATGGGATTCATCAGGAGATAAAACAAGCGTGATAAAAGCCTGATTAGTCTTTGAATTTCGCAGATCTCCTACAAAACCAATACTTAGTGAAACGTTGTGAAATAAACCTACGCTATAAGTACCCGTTAATAAGCGGGCTGAAGGTGTTGTAGAAAAACTTCTGTCTAGAGAAAAGTTTCGGCTATTGATCATTGTATAACTTGCGCTTAAGGATCCATAACCCTCTAAGCTATAGCCTAGAAATAATTGATTAATGAGATCTGGGGGAGAACCATTAGGCATATCTCCTAACTGTAGATAATTGATACTGGCGACAGTCGTATTAAAACCATAACTTAGCTGAGGACCCTGACGAACAAAGCCTACTTCTAATAATCCACCTTCGCCGAATGAATTATGACTTCCGGCTACTGCTAAAGAGGCTACCCCATAGTTCCTTAACAAATAATTGGCTGAAAAACCCAGTGTTTGTTGATCCAATAATACTTCTGCATGCGTACCTAGGGTAAGATTATCAGTTACTCCCCGTTGATATGTCGTAACGCCTAAAGGCCGTCCGTAATCATTACTATGAAACGCATAGTTATTTCGTATAAAACCTATTTCATAAGAAAAATTTACTAAATTAGGTTTTAATAACAGAGGACTTGTATAGTAAGGAAAACTAATCACTTGACTACGACCTAATATATCTTGCGTTACAACCTGCACAGTACCTGCGCCTGAAATAACCGGAATGTTATTAAAAGTATAGGGACCATTATTAACTATACGTTCTTGATTGAGAACACTATTAACAAAAACATCTACAGTGCTAGGAATTGCTGCTTCACCTTGATACCCCGGTAAAGGAAAGGTCACTAAGTTTGGCTGCGTGTTAAAATTTGTCGCATATTGAATACCCGCAAAACGCGCCGCGCCACTCCAATAAGTAGAGCCGGTAATAGCGTCACCAAAACGCCAACTGGCGATTTTTTCAGGTTTATCTAAAGTCCAAGTTGTGTCTAATCGAAGTAGCTTATTAGGCTGTGTAATCGTTGTTATATCGTTGGAAAATTTGTTATAAGCCAATACATTTGCTGTTCCTACACCCAAGCGATTAAATAAACCAAGTCCCAACAATGCAGATAAATTAGTCTGATTAAGTCCTTGGCTATTGTTACGTAAAGCAACCCCATCATAATTTATAAAAGCCCCTGGATCATTAGGACGTAATGCACCTAATCGTTTACTATAAGGATCAAAAGCCTGTAACGTAAAAATGGAGGGAATAGCCTGGACAGATAACTGCATCGCATATTGATCAAGCGTATAACTAAGACCTGGATATCTATCTAAACGATAAAGTTTATGATGCTGATAAATAAGCGAAGAGTATTTGGGTAGTTGTATATGCCAATCAAGTAAATCATTTCTATTAACCCAAAGATGGCCGAATGAATCTTTATAACAGTGAATAATTGTGGGTAACAACGTTTCATTTAATTTAACTTCAACTAACAGAGGAACTAATTCGGCGAAGTTATCACTTCTTTTTAGCTTATTTTCTAAAATTTGCTTATTTTGTTCAGCTTTAATACTTAGGTTAGTTAACAATCCAAAACCTAACAGTATGATACACAATAAATATTTAAAGCTTATGTAAAACCGATTTTTTTGTTTGTCCATTAATAGTTGATTCAATATCCGTAGGTTTTGAGTTGGAATTTATTGCAACCAACCAACTGTGGGATTGGCCCGGCAAGATATAAGCAAAAGTCGCTTGCTTCGCTATCATTAAATTTTTTGGATTATTAATTAATTGCCATTGATTGATGAATAAAGTGATATTTCCATCGTTATATACTTTCAATTTGATATGTTTAGGATCAGGGTATTGTATGGACCAAATAAATTGTTCCTCTATGTGCTGAGGCTGGATAAATAAAGGAAGTGAAAAATCCATCAGAAAATACAACTGTTGGCCCATCCTATTGTGTTTTCCTCGATCAATTTCTTTGATATGCATCCTATAGGTTTGCTGAACCATGGCTAAAACGGGACGTTTTAAAGCAAATCGAATCACTTGTGTTTTGTGGGCTGGTAATCGAAACAAAGGCGGCGTCATTAAAATATCATGACTAGTTTTATATATATCTTTTCCACATCTTTGCTGCCAAGACACTAAACTCAATTGTAAAAAACTGTCTTTTTCACTTCGATTGGTGACTTTTAGAACTCCAATCATTTGTTTTGAAGATAAAGAGAGTTGAACGGGAGTCACTTCAAAAACAGTGGCGTATGTAGAAGTGGAAAACAAAACCCCTAGGATAATCCAATAAAAAATATACCAACGATTCAACATATTAAAGTCCTTTTTTATTGAATTTTATTTACTTATCTCCTCTAACTTTAAAAAGTAACTGTTATAGTAACTGTATCAGCATAACTACCTACAGTAACCGTTTGTAACGCCGGAATCTGTCCATACACTGTACTCGTTTGTGTTACTCCGGTCCCGGTCAACGCGAGCGTATCGGTTCCTATAGTCTGTCCCCAATTTAGAGTACGACCTGAATCCCGATAAAGCGAATAAGAAAGTGGTGTCCCAGGCGGCGTTCCCGTCATTCTACGCGTTGTTACTGTTGCACCTGAAAATGTACCTGGATTAAGTCCAATATTATAAGTTGTTCCATTGGAACAAATCACATTAATCGAACCTTGATTATTATTAGCAGTTGCACTGGTAGGATCGTAATTACCAAATGCAACAGGTGCTATTGTGCCAAGTGCACAATTGGAAATAACTGTTGCCGATACTGGCAATGACCCAGTCACTGTAGCAGCTAACAAGTTTCGACTAAGAAGCAAGATACAGAAACAAACAAAAACTTTAGAAATGTTAGACATTAAAAATTCCCTGCTTGAAATAATTCTAAAAATTCACCCTAGCCTTGCTTATCTTTGTTTTATATAAATGAAATCAATAGTTTAAACAGATAAATTGATCTAATCAAGATAATAAGCGGCGGTTTTATAATTACGTAATTGAATAATTATTTTTATTTCACAATCCGCAACCAAAAAATAAAATTATAAAAAAATAAATCATTACATAATCATCAAAAATAAAATTTAATAAATTTAAAATTTATAAAAATCAAATAAAATATAGAGGAAAAACGGACCATGAAAACTTTTATGTTTTCAAATAAATTTAAAAGAAAAACTTTCAGAAGATATAAAAGTTTTATTTAAATACTAGAATGTAACCGTTATAGTTACCGTATCAGCATAACTACCATTGGTAACCGCTTGTAGTGCCGGAATCTGACCGTATACAATACTTGTTTGCGCTGTACCATTACCGGTTAATGCAAGCGTATCGGTTCCGATAGTTTGACCCCAATTCAGTGTACGGCCTGCATTTCTAAAAAGAGAATAAGAGAGAGGGGTACCGGGTGGCGTCCCTGTCATCTGACGCGTCGTTACTGTTGCCCCTGGAAAGGTTCCTGGATCAAGACCAATATTATAAGTTGTTCCATTGGTACAATTCACAGCTATAGAACCCTGATTATTATTGGCAGTCCCGCTAGTAGGATCATAGTTACCAAATGCAACCGAAGCTATTGTGCCCAATACACAATTTGAGATAACTGATGCAGTAATGGGTAATGAACCTGTTGTCGTTGCCGCTAACACCCATTGGTGAACAAGCAGTAAACAAAAACAAACAAAAACTTTAGGCGTAGAACGCATAAAAAGTTTCCCTTGCTGCAAAAACGTTAAGATTCCTTCTAACGTATTTTTCTTTTCACAACAATATAAATAGCATAGTGCAGTTATTACATCTAATCAAGATTATTTCTATTAAAACCACCTTTTATAGATTCTTAAAAAGTAACAATGATAGTAACCTCATCCATGTAGATACCAGGTTCTATCATCTGATCTGTAGAAATTTGGCCATAAACTGTGAGCTGTTGAGGCAAATCGTTACCTTCCATATGCACTGTATCCTTCCCCAAAATATCTCCCCAATTATCAGTATGGTTACTGTTTTGAAACAGACCATACGGAAGTAAGCCTGTAGCTTCTGGAAATACCTCTGTCATCGAACGATTGCTTTCTGTGGCACCACTACCATGACCCTCATTAATACCTATGTCATAGGAAATTCCAGCATTGCAAGTCATTGTAATCAAGGCCGTTGCATCATCAGAATGAGCATCAAGTGGATTATAATTAGGAAAAATCATCGATGTCACTGAATCTAATACGCAGGTAGAAGGAACACTAGGAACAGGAGCCACCGTTGCCGTCACGCCCAACGCCCCAGTTGCTGTTTGCGCAATAGAATTCTGACTGATAAAAAATAGCAATAAAACGATAAAAACTATCGATCGAGGAAACATAGTAAATACCCCCTACTAAAAACCTAACTTTTATAATTGTTGGTTAAGACTGATTTTTATTTTATAACCTTTAAAACCGCCATTTTTTTCCACCACTTTTAGAGTTATTTTTAAAATAAAAATTGCAAATGAAGGCGGTAAAAAAATATTCAGTTTAGAAAGCGGTCCTTATCTATGTTTTACTATAAATATAGGTTGCTATGATTATCACGGCAAGGGATAATAGGTAATAATTTGGTCTGTGCTGCTCGTACTCGAAAAGTTGAACTTTTCATATCCGACGAACGGTATGTCCTATCAAAGTGACAGGCTAAGCTTTTTGCATCGTGCAAAGGGAAAAACCGCAGTTCTCCCCTGCAAATCCTCATTGCGCAACGTAAGCATATGAACACGCAATTTCGCATTTTCATGTGTTATAGGTATATACTTGCTCACATTATACATTTAAAACAAATACTTATGAGTGAACTAATCCAAAAAAAATATGTTATTAAATTAGTCGATTTAGGAATTTTCGAAGTCACTGGTGAAAAGTCTGCACAATTTTTACAAGGTCAATTAACTTGTGATGTAACTGAAATTAGTGGTAAACAAAGTCGCTTAGGTGCGCATTGTGATGTTAAAGGACGTATTCAAGCAACATTTCGTTTGCTTCTAAATCATGGTGCCTATTATTTTTTATTGCCACGCAGTATGGTGTCACATCTAATACAATGCCTACAAAAATATGCTGTTTTTTCAGCGGTTAATTTAGTCGACGTCACACAAAACTGGGAAATAATAGGCGTTGGTGGTCCATCTATCGATAAGCTGCTTAACCAGCAAGCTCTATTACCAGAAAAAAATAACGGGGTCGCTGCCTCGTCAACAATCATAAGTTTAGCTATCCCAGGCGCTAACCGTTTTATTTTATTAACACCTAGTAAAAAATCGATATTTTTTATCGATAATACCTTTAATAAATTAACTCTTAACCACTGGCATTTATTGGATATTATGGCGGGTATCCCCACTATTTATCCCGAAACTATTGCACAATTTACGCCGCAACAATTGAATTACCCTGCTATAAATGGCGTTAGTTTTAGTAAAGGTTGTTATATTGGCCAAGAAATTATTGCTAGAACGCATTACTTAGGAAAACCTAAAAGTCGTCTTTATCGGGCTGACTTTCAAACCAATAGTAATTTTCCTCCTGGTACAATGTTACAAAACAAAGGGCATACACATCAAGGAAATCTTATTATGACGGCCAAGGAAAAAGATAATCACTTCCAAGCCTTAGCTTGTTTGCAAAACCAAGCCATTTCACATACTATCCACGTAGAGGATCCCCACGGACCTATTTTGAATATCTTAGAATTACCTTATTCATTGTAATAAAACTATAATAAAGAGTTTCTCATGATAAAAAAAGTAACATTAAATCTACTCCTTATTTTAGGAATAAGTAGTTATACATGGGCTGCTAATGAGCCCAATACAAATAATTCAAGCTTGGCTACTAACCCACAAAGTAAAGCCATAGAATTTGCGCGACAAGCTGGAGCTATTGCCGGTGTTGCGCAAGCTTGTGGACAAAACATAGCTGATTTCACACAAAGAATTTCTGAAGCTGTGAATAAGCTAACTACCAATCCTAGTGATAAAGCAGGCGCTATGCTTATTTATCAACAAATAGCTAACGAAGCGCAAATGACAGAACAAAAAATGCAAAGCATCCCTTGTACAAAGGTTTTACAAGATTATCGCAATTTGCCTATTATGCAAGCAGACTACCGAGAAAAAGTAATTGCTCAATTAAATCCTTCGGAACCTTAAACTCAAGGTCAACATAATAAAATTACAGAACGCTTATAAATTAAGCAATTTTTTGTTTCGTATTCGATTCACGGATGAATAAGAGTAAAACAATGGATAATAAAATATATAAAGGTAATATCGTCAATGCGCGACGATAATCCATCATTGAGAAATAATGGATGCCCGCTGATATTTTGCCATTCCAGCCGATATCCAATAATTTACCGATTAACGGTTCTGTAAAAGCTCCAAATATAACATCGCCAGTATTAATTAATGCCACGATCGTTGCAGCAACCGTCAATTTATTCAGTTCTCTCCCTAATGCAAAACCCAGCATAAAAGCACCCGTACTAAACCCAAATAAAAATAATAAACTTCCTAACAGCCAAAGCGGTAAATGTATCGAATAAATAATTGTGGTAACCGCTACTAAAGCTACACAACCACTTCCTAGCATAACATAACGTCTCTGACCCAAACGATCAGATAGTAAACCCAATAAAGGACTTCCTAATGCTAAACCAAAAAAAATAAACGACACAAAAAAAGCAGCATGAGTATGTGTTAATTGATAACCTTCTTTTAAAAAAGGTATACACCAAAGTCCTGCAAATGCATCAATAGGTGAAAAAGCTAAACCGCTATATATAGTAAGCAGCCAATTTTGTTTAATAGTTAAAACAGTCCATACATCTCGAAAAGAAAATTTAGGTGCTGCCACTCCAACTGATTGAATTTTGGGTTGTAGCGGCCTATCCCGACCGATTAAATAGAATAAAACCGCTAAAACTAACCCTAAAATTGCACATAATCTTAGACTGTTGCGCCAACCTAGCATGCTAACAATTAAGGACAATGGCACTTGACCTGTAATAGCGCCTAACATAGCGGCTGATGCTAATAAACCTCCCACAAAAGCAAACTGATTCGGCTTAAACCATAAGCTAGTCATTTTCATATAGCTTACTGTTGCAAAAGCCGCCCCTACCCCCATCAATGTACGGGCCCAGCCAGCTAATACCAAACTATCTGCTTTAGAAAAACTATAGGCGCCAAAAGCACAAACTAGTAAAGCCACCGTCGTCAGTAGACGTGGGCTAAATCTGTCTAAGAGCATACCAACAAAAAACTGTGCAATTAAAAAAGAGTAAAAAAAACTCGCCGCTAAATTTCCCAATCCAATACCATGAACCTGGAATTCTCGCATCAATTCGTCCGTCATGATACTGGGTGATACTTGCAGAATATACTTATAAAATAAAAAGGAAGCTGATAAGATAATCACAATCCATGGATAAAAACGATACGTAGTGAAATGTTTATTGGAAATATGCATAAACTATGTAAACCTTAAAAAACGAATATACTTAGCCATATTTAGTCTAAAGCTAAAAAGGCATTTTTTTAAACATTATGCCACTACTAAACAAAATTCACACGATAGTATGCAGAATGGAACTTCTATGAAGTAAATTGGTAAACTCAGACATATATAGTTTTTGTGATGGTTTATATATAATTTGTATTACCTGACACCACCTATACAGTCCTGTCTTTAAGTAAAACAAGTATCAATCGTAGGCAATAAATTCGATTAACGTTTAAGTCTACGAAATTTATTTAGATGAATCGGCGAATTTTTCTATTTGGACTAAATTAACTAGCAAAAACAAACACATAAAAACAGTCTCAGCAACACATACCTAGTTTATATTAAAAGGGTAATAGTATACCACGAGTATAATTTTAACAATAATTCAAAATAATTATTTTTATCAATTAAAAATAAGAAATTAACTTGCCTAGTTTAGCTATTTAAAAAAATTTTTTTTAATTAATTTGAATTATAAAAAAATTACAATTTACTATAATATAAAAAATTATTATGCATTCTGAAACTAGTTACAAATTTTTTAATATACATTATAATAATGGTTTTATTTACCTACTAAAAAAATAAATTTATGCCTAAAAATTCTCGATTAGTTTACGATGAACATGATAGAAAAAGGGATAATAAAGATAAATCCTATCACATTGAACAAACAAAAATTTTATGGATGCCTATAAGTATTGGTCAGAATTATCATGAATCAAATTATTTAGCCGAATCGTTGGATCTTATTACGAAAAACTTTAAACATATTGATTTGGTTAAAGTTATTATTGTTGATGCG
>JAVHYG010000001.1:22909-36793 GCA_031119195.1 Rickettsiella sp.
ATCAATTAGCTATAAAAAACAGAGAAAAACCTGATGCTATGTATATGCAAGCGAACAAAGCGGGAAAATTTTGGAGAGCAAATTATCAAGCTATAATTGAAAAAAACTTCAAGCAGAAGGTTGAGTTTAGTTCTTGGAAAGTAATTGGTACTAAGCATAAAACTTATAAGAAATCGCGAAAAGAAATAGACAAACTTTACAGTAAAAATTCTGAGTTTAAAAGTTTTTTAGAAGAAGATATCAAAGAATTTGAAAATAGACATTTCAAACGAGAAGGCAGATATTTTACAGAAGAAGAAAAAGAATATTGTCGACAATGTTTAAAAGAAGAATGTGCTGCTTTGATTGTATGGGATAGAAGTAAAAATGCTCCGGGTTACTCCTGTATTTATTATCCTAAAAAAATGAATAAAGCTATGCTTTTTATCAAAAGACATTATACTAATTTCATGTCAATTTACGCAGAGCTGCATCCAAATACATTTTTCTCTACTAATAAGGACGACTCAAAACTTCCTACTGAAGATTTAACTACTTATAATGATTTAACTTCATTTATACCTAAATGGTTAATTAATTAAACTTATCATGAGCAAGAAATCTAAAATTTTAGAATGTGCTTTAAATATTATCGATTGTCATGTTTATTGGAAAAATCGTCGAGGAAAATATTTATGGTGTAATAAAAAACTTGCTGATGTACTTGGATTACGAAATCAAAATGAAATTGAAAAAAAGACCGACTATGATTTATATAATAAAGATTTAGCAAAGGTTGTTGTTGAACTTGATAGCAAAGTTCTTTCTACAGGAAAAGAATATCAAACCGAAGAAGTCGGCTTAGACTTAATGGGCAAAAAAGCAGTCTACTTATCAATTAAAAAACCTATTAGGGATAAAGCTGGTATCGTTGAAGGATTAATAGGAATGTCAATTGATATTACAGAAAAAAAACAAGCTGAGCTTGCAAAACAAGAGTTTGTCCAAAATATAGCACATGACTTACGAACTCCCTTAGTAGGAATAATGGGACTTGCAAGTTTACAAGCTTCTGATGCACCTCATGCTTTAGAACGCGAATATGGGCAAATGATTTATGGGGCTAGTGAACAACTTTTAGAATTACTTAATTCCGTAATAGAAGTTACAGCGGCAAAGCATATTAATAAATTCAACAAATTAAAAAAAGATAAAATTAACTTAAAAGAGTTTGTCAAAGAACTACAAGTTCTAATAGAACCTACCCTTCACAAAAAAGCTTTACAATTTGATCTACAACTTGATCCAAAACTACCCAAAATTATCATCAGCGATAGAATAAAGTTAAAGCGTATTTTACTTAATCTGCTTGCTAATGCTATAAAATTTACTAAGCATGGAAATATTAACGTAACTATTAACTTGTTATCCATAAATAATAATCATGCCCAATTAGAAATAAAAATATCAGATACAGGTATTGGCATTCCAAATAATCAATTTGAAAAAATATTTAAGCGTTTTTATAGAATTAACCCTTCTTATGAAGGGATTTATAAAGGCTCCGGCGTAGGTTTATATTTAGTTAAGAAGCTACTGCGATCATTAAAAGGTAAAATAACCGTCAGTAGTCAAGAAGGAATAGGTACTTGCTTTACTTTACTATTTAATTTTTCAATAGCTAATAAAGTTTTAAACAACGTATCTAACACGGTAATGCCTAAATCTGTAGAGCAGAATAATAGTAGCTCACAAAAAAATATTCTTGTCGTTGAAGATAATACCTTAGTTTTACATGCCGTTAAAAAAAAATTAGAGAATCTAGGCTATCAAGTTATTACTGCAACGGACGGGAATGTGGCCTTAGATTATTTACAAACACAATCCTTTACATGGGTACTGCTTGATATTGGGTTACCTGGACTAAACGGAAATGAAGTGGCTAAACGTTACCGTAAATGGGAATCAGAACGCAAAAAATCTCCCCTTCTCCCCCTTTTTGCTTTAACTGCTCATTATGAAACAGCTCATAAAGAAGTAGGGATTAATCATATATTTTTTAAGCCATTTACAGATAAACACATTTTGTTTATTGAAAAATTTATAAAAGGTCAATACTAATATTTATTTTTTCTAATTTAAGATTTATTTTTGATCGGATAAAATTAAAATAGCCTCCCTATACCCGCAAAATTGGTATAATAAGAAAGGGATGTGTAATTTAAATGAATGCTTGAGTGATTAAGCCCCGGTGGCACAGGTGGATAGCGCAGTCCCCTCCTAAGGGACAGGTCGCCGGTTCGAATCCGGCCTGGGGCACCAAATAGAACATCAATACAGAAAATAGAAGTTTGACGGTTCGAATCCGCTCGGGCACTAATAGAGTATCAATGCAGAAAATTTAAACTTGACAGTTCGAATCCGCCAAAGCGCTAAAATAAAAAATTTTTCTAAAAACTTCTCACTTAAATTATCAACATCTTTCATCTATTCTATAAAGCATATGACGATCCTGTTTATATGAAGTAAAACTTCATGCTAAATTAGAGTAAAATCTTCATAATCATGGATATTACAGAAATCTGAATAGAAACATAGTTAATTTGGGTATATGAATATTTTATCCATACAATCACATGTAAGTTATGGCTATGTTGGTAACAAAGCTGCAACTTTTCCTTTACAATCTCTGGGGTTTGAAGTCTGGCCTATCAACACAGTACAATTCTCTAATCATACAGGTTATGGTTTTTGGCGAGGAGAAGTATTTTCAGCGCAACATATTCACTCTGTAATCCAAGGCCTAGAATCTTTAAATCTAGCTCAAAAATGTGATGCCATTCTATCTGGCTATATAGGCGACAAGGCAATTGGCAAAGTTATTCTTAATACAGTTAACCGCTTCAGGACACATAATCCAGGCTTATGCTATCTGTGTGATCCTGTGATGGGCGAGCCAGGGGGAAAGGGTTGTTTTGTAAAACAAGACATTCCTGCATTTTTTCGCGAACAGTGTCTAAATGTTGCCACTATCATTACCCCCAATCATTTTGAAGCAGAAATTTTATGGACAAAAAAAATCAATAATACTAAACAATTGCAACAAGCCAGTACTTTTTTTCATAGTAAAGGCGTTTCTATTGTAGCTATTACCCGCTTACAACTTAATAACATAAATAATTCAGAAAATTATTCCGCTTTCCTTTCTATTAAAAACAGACAGCAATGGTTAGCAATCGCGCCCGCGATCAAATTAACACGGGCTATAAATGGGACAGGTGATCTTTTTTCAGCTCTTTATTTAGGTCATTTTTTATTAACCAAAGATCCTGTCATGGCCTTTCAGCAGGCTATGAATACTACGCATAAAATACTGGTGTCGACTGCAAAAGTAAAAAAACGCGAATTACAAATTATTGGTAATAACTATTGTGATCCGGCCCCTAACACGATTACACTAATACCTCTCTAACAACAAGGAAGTTTAAATGAAGGACTATAGCGTTTACTTATGGGTAACCTACCTCGTTACACTGGCCGTTTTGTTAATTAACCTCATCATCCCTTTAATTCGTTACTATAAATTACGTCGAAAAAAACAAACGAAACTTTCTGATATTTCTAGAAAACAATGTTAACTATTTGGAAAAATAAAAATTTTATCGCCTATTTACTATGGCCTTTTTCTTTATTATATCGTCTAATTATATTTTTTCGGGGTAAACTTTATCAGTTTCATATAAAAAAAATAACACTGTTTTCAGTACCTATTATAGTCATTGGAAATATCACGGTAGGTGGCTCTGGAAAAACTCCACTGCTTATTGAAATCGCCCAATTTCTAAAAAATAAGGGATGGCGGCCCGGTGTAATTAGTCGTGGCTACATGGGAAAAACAGACCATTATCCCTGCCGAGTACATATGAATAGTAATCCACGTGAAGTAGGCGATGAACCTTTACTCATAGCACAAGCTACGGGCTGTCCTACATTAGTTGATCCTGAACGTAGCCGGGGAATAAAAACCTTACTGGGAAAAACCAACTGTAATATTGTCCTTAGTGACGATGGCTTACAACATTTAGCATTAGGTCGAGATATCGAAATTGCTGTTGTCGATGGCCAACGTCGTTTTGGCAATGGTTTCTGTTTACCTGCAGGCCCTTTGCGCGAACCTCTTTCGCGTTTAAAGAAGGTCGATTTTATTGTTTCAAAAGGAAAAGCGGCCAAGCTGAATGAATATGAGATGCTATTAATTCCTGATCATTTTTATCAGCTTATTCAACCTCAAAACAAAAAAAATCTAGGTTTCTTTTATGGAAAAAAACTTCATGTGGTCGCAGGAATTGGCAATCCAGATCAATTTTTTAGTAGTCTACGCACATTAGGTCTTACGTTTATAGAACATCCATTTCCTGATCATCATTTTTTTAAACCTAACGATTTTAATTATGGCAATGAGGCCATTATCATTATGACAGAAAAGGATGCTGTTAAATGTACCGGTCTGGTTGATACAAGATTATGGTGCTTAAGATCAAAAACCAAATTAGACGAAAGTTTTTTTGATGCTTTATTGAGAAAAATTACCATAAAACAAAAAGAAAAAAATACCAATCATTAAGATTGACTAATCTAGATCAAACAAAATTTTTTTCCTAACGTTTCAGTAATATTTCTATCATATTATTAAAAATAACAAAGCATATAAACATTATTATACGAAGCTTTTTATTTACTAACTATAATAATCCAAAATCTTTTTTAAACTGGCTTGAATATCTATTTTAGGATGCCAAGAAAGGTATTTTTGTGCATTTTTTATTGAAGGCACACGCCGTTCTACATCTTGGTAGCCTTTTCCATAATAACTATCCGCTGATATAACTTGTATTTGAGATTTTGTCATATTAGCATATTTAGGATAATTTTTAACCTGTTCTAACAGTAATTTAGCCAACTCACTAATAGAGATATCATTTGTTGGATTACCAATATTAAAGATACGTTGAGAAGCAGCGCCGTGTTCATTTGCTATTATCTTTATCAACGCATCTATGCCGTCTGTTATATCAATGAAACTACGTCGTTGCTGTCCACCATTCACTAGTTTAATCGTTTCTCCTCGTAAAATATTACCAATAAACTGACTTACAACACGCGAACTGCCCGGTTTGGAGTTATGGGGATCATCCAATTTTGGACCTATCCAATTAAAAGGTCGGAATAGTGTATAAGCCAATTCACCACGTAAACCATAAGCATGAATAACTCTATCCATCATTTGTTTACAACACGAATAAATCCAACGCGGTTTACTGATAGGTCCTAGTATAAAATTACTAGTCTCTTCATTAAACTCCCCATCGGTACACATACCATAAACTTCTGACGTAGAAGGAAAAACGACCCGTTTTTTATACTTCACGCAAAGGCGAATGATACGTAGATTGGCTTCAAAATCTAATTCAAAGATACTTAATGGATCTTTGACATAGATAGCAGGTGTAGCGATGGCAACCAAGGGTAAAACAACATCACAGTCTTGTATCTTTTCTTCTATCCATGAAATTTCCTGATTGAGATCACCTTGCTTAAACTGCACACGTGGATGAGTAAGAAAATCAGTAATTTTGTTACTGGTCAAATCCAATCCAATAAAATGCCAATCACTCTTATCATTCAAAGCCTGCTCTAGTAGGCTACTACCAATAAAACCGTTGATACCTAGAATTAATACTCTTAAACTCATTGTTTTACTACTTAATAGGGGCAGATAAACGAGTCTGCCGAAAAATATTGGGTTTACTCTACTTAATTTATGCATAACACTCAACTACTCGATTGGGATAGCAACGTTCTCGGAGTATCGGTTGCAAAAATACTCACTGCAACACTTACTCCAGAAAAACTGACATCGCTTTTACACATGCTCAAATCCAAAGGGGTAAAGCTGGTTTATTGGTTAATAGCAAACGAAGACGTTACCTCACAAAAAGCAGCCCAACATTGCGGTGGCTTGTTAACTGATGAAAAAGTAACGTATCACTTAGATTTAAAAACTCTACTGCCTTTTTACATCGATAAAGAGATAGCAATCTATACCGCTGATACAGCTAATGCCGAACTTGAAGCCATATCGGTTGAAATCTCCAAATTCTCACGCTTTAGTCATGATCCTCACTTAACAATTTCACAAGTCAATAAATTGTATAAAACTTGGATAGACAACGCTTGTAAAAAAATAGTGGCCAAAACTGTATTGGTAATTAAAGATCAATACGCTATTGTCGGTATGGTAACCATCGATGATAAAAAAGGTCGTGCTGATTTAAGCTTGCTAGGTGTAGACCCCCAGCATCAAGGCAAAGGGTTAGGAAAACGTTTAGTGCAGGCCGCGCAAGCTTGGTCTATTGTTAATAACTATACCTTAAGCCAAGTCGTTACTCAAAAGAGCAATTATAAAGCGCGGCGCTTGTATGAATCCTGCGGCTATCAACAAAAAAAAACTGAAAAGTTCTATCATTTTTGGGTATGAATCGTGCTAATTCAAACGGCCTGTTGAAAAAGTAGTTACAAATCAAGTTATTAAAAGCCGAGTTTCATCCTGATAGTAAAATAAAATTTTGCCGATTTTTATTTTATCCATGAAGTTAGCAATCTAATAAAGATAAAAAATAAAGAGGATAAGCCTCTTAAAGTTTTGAACTAATGCGATGAGAAACATTGAATCTGCACTTTCTCTAATCCACGGTATTTAGCACGCCGTAAGCAATGATTTTGTTTGGCTTCTGCATCCACGACCATAGCTTTTATCGGCTATCTATTCATTAACTGGGAAATTAAACCGCTGTAATTGGTAAAAAACGCGCTCTGGAAAAACGATACATCTATGTCGAGCGCCCGTTGTTACGTGACAATCGGCTATCATGCGTGAAGCGGCATCGAATGAATAATGCGTATTATAGGATATTTCCTATAAGAACTTTTTCTCGATACTAAAGAAGCATCGGCATCCGTTTTACTCACATGCGTTTGATTGGATACTTTACGCTACTTTTTACCTTCATTAAAATCATGACGTCGATTACAATTCGTTAATGCGCGTGCATTGGGACACCGACTTCTCGTTCGACTAAACTATCCATGGCCGCATTTGCTGCAAAAAGACTCGCATCAGAAATCATTCTTTTCCCTTTAATAATTCCAGCTTGTTGCCACTGTCTAATAAATTTTTCAAAAATAAATTGATAAGTTTTTAAACCAAAACGATCACGAATTCTCGTTAAAGAACAATGCTCAGGTACTTCATCTTCTAAGTGAAGCCGGCAAAACCAACGATAAGCAATATTAAGTTAAATTTCTTCACATAATTGACGATCAGAACTTATTCCATATAAATAACCGATAATTTGCATACGAAAAAACAAAACGGGATCAACCGAAGGCCGACCGTTATTTTTACTGTAGAGTTTTTTAGTGAGTTCATAGATGAATGATAAATCTAACGCGTTATCAAGTTTTACCAGTAAATGAGTATCAGGAATCATTTGTCGTAAATTAATCGTTGAAAATAATTTTTCTTGATAAAATTGATAGCCTTGAATCTATCGCCCCTAAGTAAAATTATAATTTTAATTATTTTTACAAGCTTAATCAATGTGTTCTATTTTTAACTACTTTCTCAACAGGCCGTTTGAGTTAGCACAGATCAAATAGTTTCTTCTTCCTGTTTAACCTCTAGTTGTATGTTAGTTGCTGAAAATTCTTTACTTTCATTAGTAAAGCTAAAAATAACATCAATACTTTGTCCTAATTTAATTTTATCAGGTAATTTCTTGGTTATTTTACCCTTAATTGGAATAGATATAATATCTATTTTTTTTGAAAATTTTATGCCGTTTTTGCGCTCATCACTAACTTCTAAAGTTTTAAGCTCATTAAATTTTACTAAAATTCCAAACTCTTTATTACCTTCTACATCGGTATTAAGCTTGCCTGTAACACGATATCGATGATTAAATTCCAATTTATTAGTATTTACTTTATTAAATTCTTCTAAAGTTAAAATTTTTCCTTTCTCTATATATTCCCTAGTTTCGGCAAGTTCTTCTTCAACCAGAGTTACATCTTTTAAGAGAAAAGTTTCTTCTACTTTAATACCTGTAGCATCAAGTTCAGTTTCATTTTTTATGAAAAATACTACCTCCTTCTCAGAATTGAGAAGTACATTCGTTAGTTGGGTTAATGCAAGATCAGGTTCAATTTTCAATAGGACCTGGATCACTTCTGTTTTTGTAGATAATTTTACTTCTGTTCCTTCTTTAAATTTTAGTGTAGTGCTTAAACTTCTGCGCCCTAATACTAGGGGTGTAAAAGTACCTTTTAATTTGATAACTTCCCCTTTTTCTAAAGAAATATTATTAATATTTTCACTATCATCAGTATTTATTTTAAATCCAGTTACTTTTTCCTCATTAATAATTATATTTTTTTCTTGTGTCAAAGCCACTATTTTTTCATCGGTATTGTCTTCTTCCATTTTATTGCATTTCCTTATTTTATTTTTTTATTGAATAATTTATGGCAAATTAAGCTTCAATTTGTTTAATATCGATATTAATTCCTGTCACTGTTTGATTACTCTTATTCGTAAATAAGAAAATAATTTCTGAGTTTTGACCCAACTTCATCGAAGTGGGTAATTTTTTTTCTATTTTTCCCTCGATATTTACTGACCTAGTCTCAACGTTTAATATTTTTTTTTCCAATAAAATTTCACTTATTCTAGGAGCGCTTACAATTAGTTTAAACGATTTTTCTCCAGTAGAATAAGGATTAAAATAAATTTCTATTTCTTTCTTTTCTCCTCCATTCAAAGTAGAGTGAAGATTATTTAAAATAATCTCATTTAAAAAAGGCGTTTCTATAGAAATAGTTGCTTTATAACTAATATTATTTTTAATCGCATATTTTCCGATGTACTTTTCATTTATATAATAAATATTCTCGGAAAAAGGTTGTATGTTAGTTAATTCAAAGTTAGACATTTTATTAATTTCCAATTACTTTTAATTTTTATCCAAATAAATAGCGTAACGAAAGGATAATTGTATGTGCGCGTGAAGTATTTTTTAAACTCTTATCTGCAAATTCCGCGTTCGTATCACCGGTTTTCCCCCAACCAAAATGGTCATAACGATAACCTAGACCACCCCACAAGTTTTTATTAAAAATATAATCTAAGCCAGTCCCCAAGCTATAACTAAAGTTTGATTCAGTTTTATTAGTAAACGCTGGGTTAGGTCTAGGAGATGGAAGCTCAGATATTGCTTGCTCACTATAATCACTGAAGCGATTCCAAGATACACCCATTCCAGCAGAAACATAAGGCATTAAGTTTTGCCAACGATAAAGATCTGCTTTACCTATTAAACGAAGATTATGATGATCTACTTTATATTTATATTTAAAATTAGTCTGTTCTGGATCGGAAAATTCTTCTATCACGCCTTTAACTTTAGCGGGCATATCATAACTATACTCAAAACCCAAGCTGGTAAATGGTAACCATGCTGTTCGACGCGACCACACATATCCCCCCGATAGAGCACCCATCATTACTTGATTCACCTTAGGTGAATTATATTGATCTAAAGGCAAATCAATGTTGGCCAAATAAGATGCGCCTAATTTTTGATTAAAAACCCATCCTAAACCAACATCCATATACCATGAAGGTAAATGTTTTGGTGAAGAAACACAGCAGCAAACTGTTTTTTTATTCTGACAACAATACATTTTATCTAGTTTTGGTTCTGACCTTGCTTCTGATAAAGAAGGGACAAGAACAGTAAAAAGTAATAAAAAAATAGCCTTTGAAAAAATTCGCATGAAACCAAACCTCCTGGCATAAATTGATTCAAAATATTTTTTATATTTTTAGTACAAATATATCTTTTACAAGCAAATTTATAAATAATATATTAGTTACTTTGATCGTATAAGATCAATTTAATTTAATCAACTAAGTAAATTCCAGGTATTTATTTAAATAAGATAAATCATACTATTTGTAGAATACAAAAAGATATTTTTAAAATAACTATGAAATTTAGCAGTATATTGTATAAAAAAATATAATGCTTTCTTAGGATTTTTTTATGTAAAAATGGTTTAAAATTATTAAAATTACCTTTTAAATTTACAATAAAATAAAAAAGTTAAATTATTATTCTAAAATAGCTAAAGTTCCGGAACGACCATCAACAGTTCCTTGCTTTAGTGTACACACTGGGATAGTGCTACCATAATTAACATTACCTAAGTATTGTTGCGCAACTTTTTGTAAGGTTTGAAATTGTATTCCTTGTCGCTGCGATTCTTTTAAAAATTTCTCAAAGAAAAGGAAGTATTTCATTCCTTCTAATTCAGCATGAATTGTTAAAATATTGACAACTTCATCGCGCAGTAAACCAAGATAATGCTTACCTAACAAATCTAATGGAAATTCTGGACGACCAATTAATTCATCTAAGGTCGGTAAATTAGTTGGAATTTGTAAAGTCTTAAATTGTATTTTACCTACTTTCGGAAAACAAGGATAAACCCCGCGTGTATCACTGGCATACAATAAATCTGCAGCGTCATATGCAGCTAAACTATAAGCGTTAGCCTGCCAACCCGCTGCACCAGCAGTTAAGGGTGGATGTAAAAATATCCGTTGAAATTCATCACAAGCCTTTTTAAATTCTTCAAATACTTCTTCTCTAGACCAAACATGTAATTTGTCTTGCCAGCGAATATGATCATAACAATGAATGCCCACTTCGTGTCCAACTTCTTGTACCTCACGCAGGATCTTCTCACAACTATGACCTATATGAGGGCCAGGCCATAGTACCCCATTCAGTAATGTCCGTAAGCCATAAACACCAATCACATTAGTACGTGCAACTTTGTTAAGAAATCCAGAGCGAAAAATACGTTTAATTGCTCGTCCAGTATTATCTGGACCTAATGAAAATAAAAAAGTAGCTGGAATATTTAGTTGTTTAAATAATCGAAGTAGATTTGGAACACCTATTCGTGTTCCACGTTCTGTATCGACATCAATTTTAATCGCAATTATTTTATTAAAAGACATATTGCTATTAATCCTTTGTCTGATGATCGACAATTTCTTTAATTACATACCGAGGACGCTGCCGTACTTCCTGATAAATACGGCCAATATATTCGCCCATGATACCTAACCCCATTAAACAAATACCTATTAAAAAGAATAGGATGGCAAACAAAGTAAAAACACCTTCCGCTTCAGGACCAACTATTAAGCGTCGCAAAAACATATACACTACAAAAAAACCACTTAAAGCTGAAATTAAGATGCCTAACATCGTAAAGATTTGTAATGGCAATAAAGAAAATCCTGTCATTAAATCAAAATTAAGTCGTAATAAACGATATAAATTGTATTTAGATTCACCCGCTTCACGCGCATCATGCGCTACATTAATCTCGGTAGGATTACTAGAAAGACTATAAGCTTGCGCGGGAATAAAAAGAGAGGTTTCCTTACTTGCTATCATTAAATCAATTAATGAACGTTGATATGCACGTAACATACAACCTTGATCGGTCAAACGTATCTTAGTCATTTTATATCGCAACCAATTATTAAGTTTGGATGCATAGCGTCGAAAAAAAGTATCTTGTCGTTTTTTCCGAACACCACCTACATAATCATGTCCTTTCTCCATTGCCTGAATTAAAGCCGGAATCTCTTCTGGGGGATTTTGTAAATCTGCATCCAAAGTAATCACAATTTTTCCACTTACACGCTCGAAACCAGCCATCACTGCCATATGCTGACCAAAATTACCATTAAAATGGATAATTCGAATTTGCTCAGGACGTCTTTTTTGTAATTCGTTTAATTTCTCATAGGAATTATCTTGGCTACCATCATTAACAAATAAGATTTCATAAGACTTACCTAATTTATCTAATGTTAAAATTAAACGTTTATAAAGCTGTTCTAGATTAGCAGATTCATTATAAACAGGAATAACGATACTTAAATACGGCGTTGTCATTACATTTCCTCTTTGGTAACACATCGATTCTTTTGAACAGCATGATTACTCAATAAAACATCATCCGTCGTAGCGCCAAGAAAATAAATTGATTTTTTATTTTTTAGTGACGTTTGATAAAGCGTTTTAGGCGCTATCATAAAAACACCTTGGCGGCTATACCATAAATGCCAAAAGCTTGGTAAGGATAACATCCAGGATTTTGTATCTTGATGTTGCATACCAAAACTTAATTCTCCTGTTACATTAGCCGTCATGACGCGATGATTCAAATAAAAGGGAAGGTCTTGATAATAATTTTCAAAGGAAACTACCTTATCATTTGCATCTAACAAAGGTTTTAATATCTGCACTAGAGGTCTAATCGAACGTGTGTCCACACTAGGAATACCAGTAGCAAAAATAATAAAGCTAATCGCACTCCCCATTGTTAACATAATAAATGCAGTTTTTACACAACGTTTTTTATAAAAAAAGGCTGTTAAACTACTTCCTAACAAAAAAACACTATAGCCCGCTACTAAAAACGGGATACCTGATTTTGGCAAATCAACTGAGGAATTTACGAATAGCCATATAATTCCTAGAACGCCCAAAGTAAGCCAAATAAAAGGCAATACAATAGTACCCCATTGAATACCTCGGTGCTCTGCCGGAGTAGATAAATAATGTCCTGTTAATAAAGCAGCGGCAGGAAAAATAGGTAAAATATAGGGAATCAATTTAGAATGAGAAAGTGAAAAGAAAATAAAGACAATACCAATCCAAAGTAATAAAAATATGTGGTTACTTTTTTCTTTGATTTGTTGTCTTGTTTTAGGAAAATTTACGGCAATCGCTTGAAACAGAAAAACAATCCAAGGTAAAAAACCTGCAAAAAAAATAGGAATAAAAAACCAAGTTGGCTGATAACGTTTCGCAATTAACGTCGAATAACGCAAAAACTGCTGGTCAATAAAATAAAAGTGAAAAAACTCGGGATTTCTTAGTTGCACGAAAATATGCCAAGGCAGAACAATGAGTAAAAATAATAAAATTCCAGTCGGAAGATATATTTGCCTTAACAAACGCCATTGATGTGTCAACAAAATCCATAATCCAACGATCATCACTGGAAATACAATACCAACCAATCCTTTTGTCAAAACAGCTAAGGCGGAAAAACTATAAGAGACATAGCATAAATAGCGGCGTTTAGGCCCTTGCGGGAAATTAACTGCTGCTAAAAAGACCAACAAGCTACTTGATAAAAACACCGCTAGACTCATATCAAGCGTGACCATTCGAGCCAAAGTAAAATATAAAAAGCTCGTCGCTAAAATGACAGCACTTAATACGCCTGTTTTCCGATCAAAAAGTAATCTTCCTGCTGTATAAAGAAATAAACAACCCAACAATGCGATCAGCGCATTGGGTGTACGTACTACCCATTCATTAATAGAGTGAGTCGGTGATGTTTTACTGACCGCAGAAACTTTAGCAGCAGGATAATGAGCTGTTTCTTCCGATGAAGGATTTAAAAGTTTGATAGAAGCTGCTTGCATCCAATACATTAGAGGGGGCTTTTCAAAGTATTTAACGCCATTCAGGTGAGGCGTAACAAAATCATGTAACACCAACATTTCTCTAGGAATCTCCGAATAACGCGCCTCATCAGGCGTACTCAAAGGCCGGGATCCTAAAAACAAACCAAATAGCAAAATTAAGAAAGTGGTTAATAGCAGTAAATCAAAACACCATGTTCTCGCTTTGTATTGTTTTTGAATAATCGACATTGATAGTACCTACCCTCTTTCAATGGGTTTAA
>JAVHYG010000068.1:0-3764 GCA_031119195.1 Rickettsiella sp.
GATATAAGGCGTTCAATCCCGTAGCTCCCTCCCAGTCCTTGAATTTCAAATTTTGCTTTCTTTCCATATATTTCAAAAGAAAATAAATTCTTCCATTCCGTACAACTCACCTGTAAAAAAGCAGATTTTTTAGTTGCGGTTTTCAATAACATAAAACCATTATCATCTACCGGCATATCCCAATAATAGGTATGAGCAAAACCATCCACTTCAGTAAATTCACCTAAAAACCATCGCGAAAGATCAATTAAATGCATACCTTGATCAATCAATTCACCTCCTCCCGATATAAGTGGGTTAGCTCGCCATTCTTTAGAATAATTCACTCTACCTCCATGTCCATAACGTCCTCTAATAAACATAAGTTCACCTAAGTGACCCGATTGATATAAGTCATAGGCTTTACGAAACGCTTTATGGTAACGATGATTAAAACCTACTCTCACTAATACATTAAATTCTTTCACCGCTTTAATAACAGGTTCTAATTCATCGCTAAAACGAGCAGCTGGTTTTTCAACTAATACATGTTTCCTCAATTTAACTGCTGCTAAGGTAATTTCTGCCAACATATCATGTGTCGTTGCTATAATAATAATTTCAATTTCTGGTTTGCATAAAATTTCATACCAATCTCGAACAGCTATACAACCATCATTCCAAGACGCCAAAGCTTTCGCTCGCTCAAAATTTTTATCTGCACAAAATAGTAAAGAGCAATTTTTCAAATTCTTTGCTCTTTTATTGCCAATTAAACCACAACCAATGATAGCCACCTTCATTTAGAAGGTTCCCAATTAATACCTCGATCCATTGGCACAATTCTACGCAAGGTATAGATATCCGTATTTATTATTTTCTCATAGTATTCATGTAAATTCTTCCATGGATCCCAAATAGCACTGATTAATTTACCGGTAATACCGCTAGTTTCAGAGGCAAGATAAACACATAATTCCGCTGCCAACTCCAAAGAATCTCCACCGTTTTTCTTCTGTTGAATCGCTTGCTGATAAATTTTTTCACCGACAATTTCCGGTCCAGCATTCAATACCTCATCTAACAGTCGTGTGTTTAATGCACCTGGGGCTATAGCCATCACACTAATATTAAAAGAAGAAAGCTCGCAGGCTAATGTTTCGGAAAAACGGATAAGTCCAGCCTTGGAAGCGGCATAAGCACTGAAATTTGGCATAGCTTTTGTTGCACCACCGCCAGAAATCAATATTATTTTTCCTTGTTTTTGTTTTTTAAATAATGGAATGACGGTTCGACATTGGAGCACAGTGCCTTTTAAATTAATATCGATAGTACGACTCCATTCCTCCCAGTCATTATTTTCAAAATACCCTTTGGGTCCATAAATACCAGCATTTGCAACTAAAATATCTAAACCACCTAACTCCATTTCTACTATTTTGGTCAGTTTGTTAACTTCTTTAAAAGAAGAAACATCAACAACCACTGCAGAAACTTTTACTCCATCAGGCGCTATAGCTTGTAATGAATCCCTCTTTTTGAAAAGTAATTTTTTATCTCTAGCACAAATTACAATGCTTGCACCTTCTTTCACAAAAAAATCAGCTATCGTTGCGCCTAAACCTCGACTCGCGCCACTAATAATTGCCTTTTTATTCAATAATTTCATTCGCTAGATATTCCTTCTCTATAGTAATCAATATTTTTTCCTTCTAATTGTTTACTTAAAAAACCACTACCATCCAATACATGGGCTTGTCGTATTTCGCTTATTAACTGTTTGTATTGCTATTAAAACGTGACTAAACAAGCCGGTGTAACACATCCAAGATGCCATAAACCTAGCACAGCAACTTTCATACTCTAATACCTAAAATCCAAGGGTTCTGTTTTAAATAATTCACCGTCCTAACCACACTCTCCTGAATATTTAATTTTGGTTTCCACCCTAATTTAGAAATTTTATTTATATCTAAATATATAAAAGGATTGTCTCCAATCCAGCCACGTTGCCCTCCGGAATAGTGCAAATCCGGTGACAATTGCAAGGCCTCAGTAATACATTGAATCGAATCGTTTACTAGACAGGTAGCGTCCGTTCCTAAATTAAAAATATTAATTTTTTCATTTACTTTTTCTAAAGCAAGTAAAATTCCATCAATACAATCTTGCACATATAAATACGATTTACACTGTCTACCATCACCCAAAATCCGTAATTTTTTAGGGTCATTCAATAATTGTTTATAAAAATCAAACACATGACCATGACTATAGCGTTCTCCTAGAACCGATACAAAACGGAAAATAATAGCCTGTATATTAAATGCCTCCGCATAAGCCTGAATTAAAGCTTCTGCCGCTACTTTAGAAGCCGCATAAAGTGAAGTTTGGATAGGAAACATAGCGTTTTCTGGTGTAGGAATCTGCTCAGCCTCACCATAAACAGAACCTGTTGATGCAAAAATGATACATTGTATTTTTTTTTGACGCATCACTTCTAGAATATTAAACGTTGCCAAAGTATTTTGTTTTAAATCTTTATCCGGATGTTTAATACCAAATTTTATATCCGCATTAGCAGCAAAGTGAAATACTGCCTGGCAATCAGCCTGCAAACTTTTTGTTAACCTTTCGATATCTAAGAGATCGCCTTTAATTAACGTAAAATTTGCACTTTTTTTGGCGTGTTCTAAGAACTGTAAAAAACCAGTAGAAAAATTATCGTAACCAACTACTTCATGACCTAATTTTAATAATCTATCGACTAAGTGACTAGCAATAAAACCTGCGCACCCCGTTACAAAATAACGCACTAAAAAATCCTTTATAAATTAATCCCTTTAATGACTAATTATTAATTTTATCTAGTAATCGCTTTGAATTTATAAGTCTATTATTTTCAATAATTTTATCAATAATATAGAGTGGTCTGTTTTTTACCTGGTCATAAATACGACTGATATACTCACCCATTAAACCTAAAGATAGTAATTGAACACCAGAAAAAAAAGTAATAACTAATATCGTTGTTGATAAACCCGGAGTTAAATCAACATGAAATAATTTTTGAAAAACATACCATGCGCCTAACAAAAAACTTAATACAGCCATAAAAGCGCCGACAAAAGACATCCACTGTAAAGGGCGACTACTAAAACTAATTAAACCATTTAAACCTATTTTAATTGAACCCGTAAATCGATTATATTTTCCTCTTCCAGAAAAACGAGATTCTCTCTCATAAGTAATAAAGGTTTGGCGAAAACCAATGTAGGCAACTAATCCACGTAAAAATCCATGTGCTTCGTTTAAATATCTTAATTTTTCGATGATGCGGCGTGTCATAATGCGGAAATCCCCCGTATTAGCAGGTATCTCTACTTCACTCAGCTTGTTAATCAATTTATAACCAATGTAACTAATCAATCTTTTAATTTTTGTTTCTCCGCTACGAGAACAACGGGTCGCATAAACAACATCATAACCTTCTTGCAGTTTATAATATAAAATTTCTATCACTTCAGGGGGGTCCTGAAGATCTACGTCTATAACAACACAAGTTACGCCTTTACAATGTAGAATACCTGCCATAGTGGCAGCAGGTTGCCCAAACTTTCTAGATAGGACTAGCAATTTAATATTGGGATTACGCTCAATTTGTTCCCGAATAATTTTCTCGCTATTATCGGATGAAGGATCTAGGCAAAAAATAATTTCATAACTCAATCCTATATTCTTTAAAACAAGCTCAATACGTTTTAAAAAATGAATTATATTATTTT
>JAVHYG010000068.1:3774-8714 GCA_031119195.1 Rickettsiella sp.
CATTATAAACAGGCACTATTACTGACAATTGTACAGGTAAACTCATCTTTCCCTATTTAAAAATAATTTATTTAACTGCAATACCTCTACTCTTTTTAATAAATTAGAACTTACTTAAATAGCAATGCCTATCGGATGGTGACTAAACTTAAACTTTTTATCAATTAATCTAGAGAGCATAGACCAAGGTAAAACATCAAATAATTTTGATTCTGAACGGTACCGTAAGTTTTTCAATACTTTAAATTTAATAACGTCGGAAAATCCTGGTAGAAATCCTTGAAATTCTGGTTTAAAACCACTTTTCTCTAATGCTAATGCTAATGTACTCGGTTCAAAAAAACTAATATGCGTTTCTGGTACAGAAACATAAGACCAGTTTGTTATCTTTCCTCTCCAAGGCTTAGCATTTCCAGTTGTAAAAAAGAAAACTCCTTCTAATTTTAATAAAGATCGAATTTCTTTCAAAAAAGATAAAGGATCTATGACATGTTCTATTACTTCAATAGCAGTAATTATATCAAAGGTATTTTTTCTCTTTTCTAGATCTACTTTGCTTAATAAGGAAATATCATTAAAATGTGAAGCGATACTTCCTTCTTCAAATCCAAAGCATTTAAAATAAAAATTATTAGACAAGTACCGAACTAAACCACCACTGCCACAACCATAATCTAAATAATACTGAGTATATTTACTCGATACAAAACGATTTATTACCTTAGCTAAACCTTTCCATTCATATTTTCTGATTGTAGATTCCGGATGATTGAGCTCAAAAAAGTAATCAACATAGGGATCAGCTCCTTTTCCATTGTAATAAGCATGAGAATAAATTTTATCAAACTCTAGCCAAGGATTACCCACAAAAGAAAAATAACAATTCGGACAAGAATAATAGTGGAACGTTGTATCCTTTTTATAGTTCCCTCTACGAGAACCCATAAAATAAGCGAAACCATCACAAATTTTACAATTTAGTCTCTCTAACATTGAATTCTATCCTTATGATTCAATGAAAACTAATATTTCAACATTGCAAATAGCCGTTTGTTCTCAAAGAGCAAACTGCATACTATAAAGCTTGGCATAAAAGCCATTTTTTTCTAATAATTCTTGGTGTGTTCCTGTTTCAACAATACAACCATCATCTAAGACTAAAATCTTGTTTGCTTTTTCAACGGTAGAAAGTCGATGGGCAATGACTAAAGTTGTGCGATTATGCATAAGTTCCTCTAATGCAGCTTGTATATGTCGCTCTGCTTCGGTATCTAAGGCAGAAGTCGCTTCGTCTAAAATTAAAAAAGGAGCGTTTTTAAGTAAAGCGCGTGCAATTGCAATCCTTTGCCGTTGTCCACCTGATAGTAACACACCATTTTCGCCGATTAAAGTATTTAGTCCATTGGGTAATTGTTGAATAAATTCCATAGCATGTGCCGCTTTTGCGGCACGGATAATCATCGATTTACTTACAGTACTTAATTGACCGTAAGCAATGTTATGTGCAATGGTATCGTTAAATAACGTAACATGTTGAGAAACTAATGCAAATTGACTACGCAGGTCATGGAGTTTTAATTCGCGAATATCAATGTTATCTATAAGAATTTTTCCCGTATAACTATCATAAAAACGCGGTAATAAATTAACTAAGGTAGATTTTCCACTTCCCGAACGCCCTACTAAGGCAACTGTTTCTCCCGGATAAACGTGAAAGTTAATTTCTTGTAACACCATTTGGTTTTTTACATAAGCAAAACTAACCTCTCTATATTCCAAGGCTCCTTTTACTACTGATAAAGTATGTGTCCCCTCATCACGCTCTGGTTTTTCATCTAATAAACCAAAAATACTATTTGCCGCTGCTAATCCACGTTGAATAATACTATTAACTGCCGATAGATTTCGCATAGGCTTTAATAATAACAACATGGCACTTACCATTGAAGCAAAACCACCCGCAGTAATATGCGTCAAATGTGATGTTGCAAGATAAATTGTAACCACGACAATCCCTCCCGCAATTAATTGCACCGCTGTGCTCGCTAAAGAGTTCGTCACTACCACCTTTAATTCACGAAACCGATTTCTTCCTAGCAAATCTACAAATTTTTGTGTTTCATATTTTTCACCACCAAATGTACGAATTACTTTGTAGCCATCAATTACTTCTTCCGCTACTTGTGTTAATTCACTCATGGAATCTTGAACGGCTTTGTTTAAACCACGCATACGACGACTGGAATTACGTGCAATCCAAACCATAGTAGGGACGGTAACAAAAAAAAGTAAACTTAATTGCCAGCTTGCCATTAACATAATGACAACTAAACCCACAATAAAAGCACTTTCTTGTACTAAGGTAATTAAAGAATTAGTACTCGCATTTGCTATTTGTTCTACATTATAAATGATCGTGGAAAGCAATTGACCCGAGGTCGTATTATCGTAAAAAGTAGCGGGTAAACGTAACAATTTACCCAAAACTTCTTGTCGTATTTCCATTACCGTACTTCTGGCAACGCGTGCCAAGCAATATCCTGAAGAAAAGTTAGAAAGACCACGCACAACAAAAGCAATAACTAAAATTAAAGGTAAGTAACGAATAAAATGCATATCCTTAGCCACAAAACCCTTATTGAGTAAAGGTTTTAAAAACCAAATAAGTCCTGCATCGGTAGCCGCTAAAAAAATAGTTCCTAAGATTCCTAATAAAAACCAGCCTAAATTGCGCTGCACGTAAGCTAATAGACGGCGATAGGTATAAAGATGGGATATAGATTCTGTCATAAATTAGGAGATAAATTTATTAATAGTTAGGGTATGTGTCATTTGATGCGATGATGGTTCGAAAACACGTTATTTTCTGCGTATATCAATAACGAAACGCAGAAAAACTACTCTTTTTAGCCATCATCGTACAATTATCAACACGCCTTAAGTCGCTGTACCGCCCACCGTTAGCGCATCTATCTTCAAAGTAGGCTGTCCTACCCCAACTGGAACACTTTGGCCCTCTTTCCCACAACTGCCAATTCCACTATCAAGTTTAAGGTCGTTTCCGATCATAGAAACTCGGGTTAATACTTCTGGACCATTCCCAATTAATGTAGCGCCTTTAACGGGGCGAGTTATTCGACCATTCTCGATCAAATAGGCCTCACAAGCAGAAAATACGAATTTACCGGAGGTAATATCAACTTGCCCACCCGAAAAATTTACAGCATAAATACCACGATCAACGGAAGCGATAATTTCCTCAGGCGCATATGGACCTGGTAACATATATGTATTAGTCATCCTAGGCATTGGCAAATAGGCATAAGACTCACGACGTCCATTACCTGTGGATTGGGTGCCCATTAAACGTGCGTTGAGTTTATCTTGCATATAGCCTTTTAAAATACCTTTTTCAATTAGCACAGTTCGTTGACTAGGTGTTCCTTCATCATCGATAGTAAGTGAACCACGCCGATTAGGTAAAGTACCATCATCAACAACCGTACAACCCGGAGACGCCACACGTTCTCCAATTCTATTTGTAAAAGCAGAACTTCCTTTTCGATTAAAATCACCTTCTAAACCATGACCTACTGCTTCATGCAGCAACACACCCGGCCAGCCTGAACCCAATATCACCGGCATCATACCAGCTGGTGCCGGTACTGCATCTAAATTTAAAATGGCTTGACGTACGGCTTCTTTCGCTAGATTAATGGCTAGATTATCTTGTGTGAAATAGTGATAATCACTTCGCCCACCGCCACCGGCAAAACCTTGTTCCCTATGCCCTTTATCTTCTGCAATAACACTGACATTTAAACGAATTAAAGGACGAATATCGGCCGACATAGAACCATCGCTATTAAGCACCAAAATGGTTTCATGGACACCCATTAAGCTTACATTTACTTGTTGAATACGCTTATCCTCGGCACGAGCGGCCGCATCAACTTCATGCAATAGCTTTAATTTATCTGCTTCATTTAATGATAAAAGTGGATCATCAGGCGAATATAAGGGATTTATAAGCGTTTTTTTCTGCCAAGCATTAATCTGTCCATGATGCCCACTTTTAGTAATGCTTGCGGCCATTTTTGCAGCAGATTCTAACGCGGGTAAAAGTATATCATCTGAATAAGCAAAACCCGTTTTTTCACCGCTAATAGCGCGTACACCAACACCACGTTCGATATTAAAACTACCATTCTTAATAATGCGATCTTCTAGTAACCAAGTTTCTGAGTGTGACGCTTGAAAGTAAAGATCGGCCATGTCCACCGCGGGACTTAATAATTGGCTTAAGATGGTTTGTAACTGATGTTCAGTCAAGCCCGCTGGTTCTAATAAAACCTCACGAGCAAGAGTAAGATTGTTTTTTATCATAAACACAATCCTATCGCAGCCAGCAATAGGATGCAATTGACTAATTTTTTTCTTGAATACTAATGGCTTATTGAAATTTTTTCACACTAATGGCATTTGCTAACTATTATTAGGGCGTGCTGATATTTGTGCTAGGGTGAGAGAAAAAGAATTTTTTGAGTATTGTAATGGAACATACTCATGGGTATGTGAGTAACGAAACACATATAAACAGCGCTTTTAGCCATCACCGTGCAATTGTTAGCACACCCTAAAGAGTAAACAATTTTTTAGCATACAAGATTCTATAAAAAAATTCTTCTTAGTTATTTTTTAATAAGAATAAAAATGTATCAAGTAACTTTGATAAGCAAATTCACAAAAATTCGACAACATCAGAAAAAATACGATTAACATAGATTGCATCAAAGCATTTTAATGGCTGCCTCGAATTAAAACAGATAAAATAAATTGCACGATATTTTAATTTTAAGTTGATTTTTTTACCACTTCCGGCTTACCCCAAGTTCCTGTTATTCGATAGCTTGTTTCAGCAATTTTCTGTACTGTAGAAC
>JAVHYG010000069.1 GCA_031119195.1 Rickettsiella sp.
GCTTGAATATGTACAATAACTAGTCTAACCCATAGCTTCTCTTTTTCAGCCTATTATCCTACAATTTAATGTATCCACAACACTTAAAAATTGCAAATTCAAAATTTCAAGTTCTTTACGCTGAAGATTTTAAGGGAAATACCTCACAGTGTATTTAAAAAGTTTGCCTCTTCAAGTATAAGCGGTAAAAACCTTTTTAGGAGGCGAAGAAACAAGAACGACTGTTGCTTAGGAGAATTATTATATGTTTAAAAGGGTATTACTATTTATTGGAACTAACATTTTAGTTATTGCAACGATTTCTATCGTGACAAATTTGCTAGGATTACATAGCTATCTCACGGCACATGGCATCAACTATCAATCACTTGCTATTTTTTGTGCATTTTGGGGAACAGCGGGTGCATTTATCTCGCTTTTAATGTCTAAATTTATCGCAAAAAAAAGTATGGGTGTAGAAGTGATCGATCCCAATACAACACTAACTCCAGAAAAACAAAACATCTTGGACATTGTTCATGGCTTAGCCCGTAAAGCTGGTTTAACAACCATGCCTGAAGTAGGTATTTATCAATCCCCTGAACTCAATGCCTTTGCCACAGGTCCAACAAAAAATAGTTCCTTAGTTGCAGTTTCTAGCGGTTTATTACAAAAAATGAATCATGAGGAAATCGAAGGCGTCTTGGGCCATGAAATCTCCCATGTAACAAATGGCGATATGGTTACCATGACACTATTGCAAGGGGTTATCAACGCATTTGCTCTTTTTCTATCCCGTATAATAGCCTATGTCATTTCCATGGGAGCCGCCGGACGCAGTGATAGTCAAGAGTCTATCGCAGGACCAGGACCAATGTTTTTTATGTTAACTATGGTATTTGATATTCTATTTACGCTATTAGGCAGTATTTTGGTAGCTACTTTTTCACGCTATCGTGAATACCGTGCAGATAAGGGGGGTGCGAATTTAGCGGGACGCAACAATATGATCTCTGCTTTGCAAGCACTACAAAGAAATTTGCAACCCGAAGACACGCGTGCGCCTTCCTTAGCTACTTTGAAAATAGCTCATAAAAGTACAGGTTTTCGAGCTTTATTTTCCAGTCATCCTCCGCTTGAATTACGTATCGCTCGTTTACAAGGAAAAACTAATTAAAGTTAACTCTATCTCAAAAGCATTGATACATTGATACAGACCCTTTTTCTGTAATTCCACCTATATCGCTTTAATTTTATAAGCCGCTCAAAAATAGAAAGTTACTCTACAATACTTTTATTATCTGCTTTTTCTTTGGCATATCGTAGCAATCCACCGCGAAAAGGCGCAAAGCCTGTACCAAAAATCATACCGGCGTCAAGCAAATCACTATCAGAAACCACTTTTTCTTGTAAACATTTCTTAGCTTCTTTTATTATCGGCTGAATTAAACGATCGACTAAATCAGCTGGAACTTTATAATCATCAGGAATCTTTTCCTTAATAGGTTTTCCTTTCTTGTAACGATAAAAACCTTGTCCGGTTTTTCTACCAAAACATTTATTAGCAACCATTTTTTGTAGTCCTTCGGGAATTGGTAGCTGCAAAGCTTGACTTAAAATTTTTGCCACTGCCAAACAAATATCCAAACCGACCGTATCGGCTAATTCGAGAGGGCCCATGGGCATACCAAAATCTATTGCGGCCCTATCAATGACAGCAGCTGGCATTCCAGTTTCCAATAATAATACAGCCTGTAATAAATAAGGCATCAATAAACGATTGACTAAAAATCCAGGGGAACTTTTTACAGGTAATGGCAATCGATTGATTTGATGTATAAAAGCCAAAGCCTTTTCTACGACATCAGGTGCATTCAATTCAGATTGGACAACCTCAACCAGCGGCATTTTCGCAACTGGATTAAAAAAATGTAACCCAATTAAACGTTCCGGTTGCTTTAACCCCTGTTGAATCGCTTCCAAAACAATACTCGACGTATTTGTTGCTAAAATCGCATCGGATTTAATTTGCGTTTCCAATTGCCGAAACAAATTCTGTTTAACGCTTAAATCTTCAAACACTGCTTCAATAATCAGATCAGCTCGACGGATACCCGATCCCGCAATATCTGGAAGGAGTCTATCCATCGCCATTTGAACAGCACGAGTTTGTTTTAAACGCTTTTTAAATAAAGCATGGGCACGTCCTATCGCAGGTGCTAAATATTTAGGTTCTCGATCTTGTAAGGTAACATATAAACCTTGTAGTGCACACCATGCAGCAATATCACCGCCCATGGTACCTGCACCAATGACGTGTATATGTTTTAAAGTGGCTAAGCTCTTTTTACCCAGTTTATTTAATCGCTCTCGTAAAAAATAAACATGAATTAAGTTACGTGCCGTCGAAGTCATTGCTAATTGACTTAACGATTGAGCTTCGTGCAAAAACGCTCCATCTGATACACCACATTGTCGCCATTGCTCAAGTATCTGAAAAGGTGCTGGATAGTGAGTAGGGTTCACTGTCGCGATTAAACGCCTACGAAAAAGTGCAGCAATTCCATTTCGAATCCAGGGAAAATTACTTAAGCCTCGCCAATGCAATCTATTTGATCGTTTACGCAAGTTTGCAAAGTACAAAGCAGCGCGGATCGCATGTCGTTCGGGAACCACCCAATCGACCAAACCTATCTTGCAAGCGGCTTTGGCTGAAATCATTCTTCCCGTTAACATCAACTGTAAGGCGTTAATAGCACCCAATAATCGGGGTAAACGGACCGTCCCTCCCCATCCTGGGTGAATTCCTAACTTTACTTCAGGTAAACCTAGACGGGTTTTTCGATCATCGATAGCAATACGAAAACGACATGCAAGTGCAAGCTCTAAACCACCACCTAAACAAAAACCATTGATTAAAGCAACTGTAGAAATTTTTAATGATGCCAATTGTTTAAAAACGTGCTGGCCCTGTCTAATAAAATCAAATATTTCTTTTTCATTAGTTAAAAAACTAATGGTCTGAATATCTGCTCCGAGAATAAAGCTACGTGATTTATGGGAAGTAATAATCAGTCCATGAACCGATTTATCTTTTTCAATAACATCTAATAATGTCTTTAATTCTGTTAATACATTTTTGTCAATCGTATTGACGGCACTATGTTTTTTATCAAAACCAAGCCAAACAATATTTCCCTGTTGTTGGAGTCGCCAATGTTGCATTGTATTTGTTTCCATTATGTGGCCTCCCTCACAATATTTTCAAGTAAAAGTGCACCACCCTGACCGCCGCCAATACAAAGCGTTGCCACACCTAAACGTGCTTTTTTTCGCTTTAACACATGAGCAAGATGCAAAACAATCCGTGCTCCACTCGCACCCACGGGATGTCCCATCGCAATTGCACCACCATCAATATTTACAATGGAGGGATCCAGCTCTCCTAAAGACTGAGATAAGCCTAATTGCGTTTTACAATAATCATTGTCGCGCCAAGCTGCTAGACAAGCCAAGACTTGTCCTGCAAAGGCTTCATTAATTTCCCAAAAATCGATGGCATTAAAGTCCAACTTCTGTTTATCCAATAATGTTGCAACAGCATGCACGGGTCCCAAACCCATTTCACTCGGATCTACGCCCGCCCAACTCACATCAACAATACGTGCTAATACAGGCAAGTGATAGTGTTGTACCGCTTTTTCACTGGCTAAAATTAAAAAAGCAGCACCATCTGTCACCTGTGAACTATTACCAGCGGTAATTAAACCAAATTTTTTATCAAAAAAGGGCTTTAGCATAGCAAGTTTTTCTAAACTACTATCCCTACGTAAACCATTATCATACGAATAATAATGATTATTTTTATCGTAAATGGCATTAATTTCTTCTTTAAAAATACCTTCATCCTGCGCACTTGCTAAACGTTGATGACTCTGCAATGCCCATTGATCCATTTGTTCGCGGGTAATACCAAAGCGATGCGCAATAATTTCAGCGGTCTGCCCCATTGATAAACCGACAATAGGGTCGGTTAATCCCCTTAATAAAGCGACAACAGGAACTAAATAGCTTAAGCGAAATTGGTTTAAACTACGTAATCGTGCACTCAATGTTTTAGCAGAACGCCAATGTGCTAAAAAATGTGTCATTTCTTGACTAAATAACAAAGGTGCCTGGCTCATCGCCTCTGTACCTCCGGCTAATACTAAATCATAACGTCCGCAGGCAATATCTAATGCCGCACTATCTAAAGCTTGCAATCCAGACGCACAATTTCGTTGCACAGTATAAGCAGGTACTGCTTTACCGCACCCTAAACGCAAAGCAATAACACGACTGATATTCGTTTCATTGGGACTAGACATGACACAACCCGTTACAACTTCATTAAGCTGTTCTGGACAAAATACTTGGCGTGCGAGAAGATAGCGGCCTGCTTGTACCGCTAAATCTGCAGCCGAAAAATTTCCTGGCTCTCCACGAACCTTGAGCCAAGGCGTACGTAATCCATCGACAATATAAACCGACCGTGCGAAATCTGATCTAAAATTTAGTTGCATACTTCCTCAAATAAAAAACTAAAACTCATCCACTTGCATTGCATTTTCCTGAATTTTTTTAGTAATTAGAAATTGTTCTACTTCTGTTTTTGTCAGTATTGCACGTTTCTTAGCATATTCCAGTTGCTCTTCAATAGTCAGTTTATTACTTACTCCTTCTTTTTTTAACCCACTTATTTTTTTTCTGATTTTTTTAATTCCTATCCATTCTTTAAAAGCAAGTTCCATACGTCCTGTCGTATCTTCTTGCCCTTTCCCCAAATAACAATACTGTGTTAAGCGATCGCGAAATACCGAAATCTGTGTCATGGTTTCAACCAGCTGCTTATCTTCTTTATCATTGGGTAATGTGTAAGAGCGCCCCAAAGGAAAAATGATAAATCGAAACAACTTTCCTAAAAAACGGTGCGGAAAATTTATAAAAAATTTTTCGAATGTATATTGAATATGGTAAAGGCAATAATTCAAGGCCCATTGTGTGTAATAACTATCCTCTTTCGAGGAAGTATAGTCTTGATAATAACGCAACACGCTGGAAGCAAGGTAAAGATAACTCAATACATCTCCTAAACGTGCAGATAAACGTTCTTTACGCTTAATTGTTCCTCCTAATGCTAGTAAAGTAAAATCTGTTACTAAGGCCAGAGCAGAGGACATGCGTGATAATTGACAATAATAATAGTTGAATGCTTTAAAAGGACTTTTAACAAAAAAATATCCGATTCCAAAAGCAAAACTAAACGTTCTTAGCAAATTCTTAGCACCATAACAAAAATGTTTAACTAATAACGCATCTAAATTTCCGATATCATTTTTTTGAAGCGCTTTTATTTCATCTAATAAAAAAGGGTGACAACGAACAGCTCCTTGACCAAATAAAATAAGATTCCGCGTCAAGATATTAGCGCCTTCAACCGTAATAGAAATGGGAATTGCAATATAACCTTGCGCCAAATAATTGCGCGGACCTAACTGAATTCCGCGTCCACCATGAATATCCATTGCATCATTAACAATAGTTCGTGCGAATTCTGTCATATGATATTTTGCAATTGAAGAAGCCAATGCAGGCTTTAGTGAAGCATCTACAGCCGTCACAGTAAATCGGCGCGTAGCTTCCATTAAATAGCTAAAACCCGCTATCCTTGCTAAAGCTGCTTCTATCCCTTCAAATTTAACAAGTGGTTGTTTAAACTGCTCTCGCAAAACACTGTAAGCACCCGTCATACGATAAGCTAATTGAGATTGTGCCGCACTAACCGCAGGTAAAGAGATCCCACGCCCTATCGATAAACATTCCATGAGCATTCGCCAACCTTGACCTAGCATTTTTTTTCCACCTATTACAAAACTAAGCGGAATAAAAACATCTTTACCACGCACAGGTCCATTCAGAAAGGCAAGCCCCATGGGTGAATGACGTTTACCGATTTCAACACCAGGCAATTCTGTAGGTACTAACGCAACAGTAATACCTATTGCAGAAATCGACCCAATTAAATGTTCAGGATCAAATAATTTAAAAGCAACACCAATTAACGTCGCAATAGGCGCTAAAGTAATATAACGTTTATCAAAATTGAGTCGCAACCCTAAAACTTCTTGACCTTTATATTCACCCATACATACTACGCCGTTATCAATGATAGCCGTTGCATCACTACCCGCTTGTAAAGAAGTTAAAGCAAAACAAGGAATTTCTTCACCGGTGACTAATCGAGGCAAGTAATATTCTTTTTGCTCATTGGTTCCATAATTTAATAATAATTCCGCAGGACCTAGGGAGTTTGGAACCAACACGGTGACGGCAGCACTCACAGAACGTGTTGCGATCTTTAAAATGATAGTTGAGTGCGCTAAAGCAGAAAAACCTAATCCCCCATACTTTTTCGGTATAACCAAACCAAAAAATTTACTTTGTTTGATGATGCTCCACACTGAAGGAGGTAGATCGTGATACTCTGTTAAAATTTTATAATCTTCTAACATGCTACATAAGCTTTCCACTTGATTATCTAAAAAAGCTTTCTCATCTATTGTCAATTCTGATAAAGAAATCTTATGTAAGGCATACCAGTCGGGTTTTCCTCTGAACAAATGTTTTTCCCACCACGTATCTCCCGCTTCCAACACAATTTCTTCTGTTTTACTAATGGATGGAAGTGCTTTTTTAAGCAAGTCAAAAAAAGGTTTAATTAGAATTAAACGACGCAATTGAGAAAATGAAAATACAAGAATTATTCCCAGAATAAGCAACAAAAAAACTAATAACGTTATATAAAGCATACGTGTAATTCCTATGCACTAAAGAATTCAACATTGCATTACCATCAGAATCATCCCTTACATAATCATTGGTCGGGAGTGACACTAATGTAATTCACGCCATGCACTTCGCCCTTCTTTGATTAGTTTTTTTTCATTTCCTGTACAAGTTTCAGTTATTTTTTTCATGAAAGTTGTTTGCAAGGTAATTGCACGTCCTTGTGTTTGCATTGCCTGCGCAGTAATCCGATAATAATACGCTAATTGTTGATCAACACAAAAAAGCAAATTAAGCCGTTGAATGTCATAAACGACTCGGTAACCTGCATAATTAAAATCATCGTGTAAGCTAACTTCATTAAATAAACTAGCTAATCGATCTTCTGCTAGTTTTAAGCCCGCTTCAGCCGCTTGAAATTGTTGTGAAGCCATTGAATAGTTTTGACTCATTCTCAACTCTAAATGCGCTGTATTTAACAAACTTAATATCATCAAACCTATCATTAAAAGGAAAAACAATACAGTAATTAATATAAGTCCATTTTGATTATTCATATATGAAGGAAATACTTACATTTATTCGCTTCTCTCACGTAATGCTATAATTTGTTTCCATTGACGTCGCAAAAGCTTTTCATCGGTTAAAAGTAAATTAATTTCAAGACTACGAACATCAGACCATTTTTTTACCTGATCTGGCATGATATAAATTAAATGCCTTCCTTTTTTCACTCCTAGTCGAATCGACATCTTTTCTATACCTTCTACCAATTCCACAGGATTGTTTAAAGATTTATTCAAATTACGTCGATATAAAGCATAAATAGATCTTCCCTTCTGAGTTTGACGTCCCGTATCTCCAATATAGTAAATAATTTTATTTAAAAACCCTACTTCACTACCATCTTGATAGGTGTACTTTAGGCTAATATTTACCCACTGAAAAACTTCAGCATGCTGACAATCGCTAATTAATAATTCACCTTTAGAAGCAAATGAAGGCCATCCTAGCAAAGAAATATGCTTTCCCTTGGCGAATTTTACCAAGATGGTATTTGGATCCAGCGATTGAATTAAAATAATATCACTGTGCGGTATTGCGCGAGACAAAATGGGCAATGGAAATTTTACTGAACTATACCCCTCATGCCAGACAATTAAGCTCGTATCAGGCGTTATTTTTGAATTCAGTGGTGAAAAATCCACTAAACGCACACAACCGATTAACCCTGCCATGCGAATGTCGCGACTCAAAGCATTAAAAGCAATATGTGCATTTGTTTGAACATTATTTAAACGCTGGGTGATGTCATACGTCTTTTTGCACTGAAGGAAAATACACAACAGAATACTACTAAGAAATAAAGCCAGCGCTAAAGCGATGAGTAATTCCAGCAAAGTATGTCCGTGGGCTTTTTGCTTCATAACCAAAACGTTAAATAGAGTGATTGAAGTTTCCGAAGATAAATTGAAAACCAACTGATTTTACTTGCATAATCCCTACCATTTCTCGTCAATGAAACTTGACTCTCAGGAAAAGTTTCATGCAATCCAACTTTCCATAGTTTCAATTGTTCTTGAATACAAGTGGATTCACTATCACAACTTCGTATACGCTCAACCAACTCATTATTTTTTAAATCGGCTAGGTTAATGTAATAGGCATGTTCGCTAGTACGTAAAGCTATTAGCTGTCCTTGCATAAAACCTAATAAGCCAAAACTCAAAATTAATGAAGCAATCATCACTTCAATTAAACCCAGCCCCTGCTGTTTTTTGCTCATGACATTAAATCCTTTTATTTAGGGCATTTATTATTTTCAAAGAACACCTTTTTC
>JAVHYG010000070.1 GCA_031119195.1 Rickettsiella sp.
TTGCTCGACAGCCAATTTTGAAACCTTTACACCAAACAAACGTAAGCTTGAATTGGCTATCAGATTCGTTAACCATACGAGTGGATATAAAATATGTAATAAAATAATAAGTGGCCAAGCCGAGAAAAAAGCAATGGGGAAGGGATAAAGAGTTGCTAAGGTCTTTGGGGCTACCTCGCCAAAAATTAATACAATAAAAGTAAGTCCCAGCGTTGAAAAAAACACACCGCCTTGACCAAAATAATGGATAGCAATCAACGTTGCCACAGCAGCCGCTAAAATATCAGCGAAAGTTCCACATAAAAGAATAACACCTAACAAACGATCCGGTCGTTTTAATAGAGTTTGTACTCGCTTTGCTAAGTAATGATTATGTCGTGCTAAATAGCGTAAACGATACCGATTAATTGATAGCATTGCCGCTTCTGCTAATGAAAAAAAGACCGTACATAACAGCAGAACAACTAATAAACTGATGAGAAATTTAAATGTATACACAATCTAAATTTCCCCTTTATACTGTGGGCATGAATAAAATTGCCCCTAAATAAATTCCGCTGATCAAACTAACACCTACCAGAGTCCAGCGAACAGCTATTTTCCCACGCCATCCAAAATAACTTCTACCAATTAATAACATCAAAAGTATCAACCACGCCACTATCGATAAAGAAATTTTTTTCCACAATCCTTCAACTGCTATAGGGTGAAATAAAACCAAACTGCTTACTAATACAAGCGTTAGTAAAATAACGGCGACAGAAATCAAGATAAATAAATAACTTTCCATCACTTCAAGAGGAGGAAAAAAACGAATTAAATCAATGGCTTGTTTGTGCTTTAAAATCCATTCTTGGCTAGCTATCAATAACGCTTGAAACGCCGCTATACCTAAAACGATAAGTACTAGCGTTGAAAGAAAAAAATGAATAAATTCAGCGCAAGAAGCCATAATAAATTTACCTATCTCAGCTTAAGCTGATACAATAACAGAATTTTTTAAGTCATTCATTACTCCCTTAAATTAACCAGCAGTAACATCATGTTTGATAATTTAACAGAACGTTTAACTCACTCTTTTAAGAATATTCGTGGGCAAGGCCGTTTAAGCGAAAAAAATATTCGGGAAAGTTTGCGTGAAGTAAAAAAAAGCTTAATTGAAGCCGATGTAGCCTATCCTGTTGTTAAAGAGATCATCGAAAAAATACGCCAACAAGCACTAGGGCAAGAAGTAATGGCCAGTTTAACACCTGGTCAAGCTTTTATAAAAATCGTTAGTCACATCCTTACCCAAATAATGGGAGAAAGCCCCTCTGAGTTAAACCTTTCCACACAACCCCCCGCTGTTATCCTTATAGCAGGTTTACAAGGTTCAGGAAAAACCACGACCGTTGCCAAACTAGCCTATTGGTTAAAAGAACAAAAAAGTAAATCCGTGCTTATAACTAGTACAGACATTTATCGTCCTGCTGCAATTTTACAACTAGAAAATTTAGCTCAATCAATAGATGTTCTTTTCCATCCCAGCAATGCCTTACAAACACCGCAACACATTGCAGAATCAGCCATACAATTTGCGCGAATCAAAGGAATAGATGTCGTTATCATCGATACCGCTGGTCGACTACATATTGATAGAACAATGATGGAAGAGATTAGTAGTCTGCATAAAGCAACTAGACCTATAGAAACCCTATTTGTTTTAGATAGTATGATGGGTCAAGAAGCTGCAAAAACAGCAAAAACTTTTGACGAAGCCATACCCTTAACTGGTGTTGTTCTTACTAAAATGGACGGTGATACGCGAGGAGGAGCCGCTTTATCAGTCAAATTTACCGTAGGGAAACCCATTAAATTTATAGGTGCCGGCGAGAAAGTCACCGCACTTGAACCATTTTACCCCGATAGAATCGCTTCACGTATCCTAGGTATGGGAGATGTACTTTCTTTAGTAGAAGAAGTACAACGACATGTTGATCAAAAGTCCGTACAGAAACTTAATAAAAAGCTACAAAAAGGTAAAAAATTTGATCTTGAAGATTTCTTAAGCCAGCTCCAACAAATGGATAAAATGGGTGGGATGACACAGCTTTTAGATAAACTTCCAGGGGGAAACACAGCGGCCTTATTAAGTTCTGCTAAATCTACGCTGAATGAAAAGGTAACTATCCAAATGAAAGCCATTCTCTATTCCATGACAAAAAAAGAACGTCATTTTCCAGATCTTATCCAAGGATCACGAAAACGACGGATTGCTACAGGCTCTGGGACACAAATTCAAGACGTTAATCGTCTGCTTAAACAATTCAACCAAATGCAGAAAATGATGAAGCGGTTTTCAAAACAAGGCAATATGAACAAACTTTTGCAAGGGCTTCAAAACCAACACCACCACTAGGGCCTTCCCAAATGGTTAAAATTTGAGTAGAATCGCCAGCTTCAATCCAGAATTCTAGCTACTTATACAAAGAGAGGAAAATTTATTTCATGGTTACCATTCGTTTAGCGCGAGGGGGTAGTAAAAAACGTCCCTTTTACCATATTGTTGTAACAGATAGCCGGCAACCTCGTGATGGACGCTATATTGATCGCCTAGGTTATTATAATCCTATGCCTGCAGGTAACGATGTACCTCTAGAAATTGCTGAGGAAAGAATTGACCATTGGATTTCACAAGGCGCTCAAACATCGCAACGGGTCAAAAACCTTCTCAAGAACTTTAAAAAAGCAGGTAAAATCACAAAAAGATCCGACCAAGGATCTACTGCTACTTAAAAATACAGATTTTTAATGCAAAAAAATTGGGTTCTAGTTGGTTCTATAGGGAAAGCTCATGGAGTTAAAGGTTGGGTAAAGATAAATTCCTACACAGATCCCCTAAGCAATATCTTGTGCTATCAACCTTGGTATTTAACCAAACACGATAAAGAAGTACTTAGCCCAATTGAAATACGACAACATCAAATTCATAATCAAAGATTAATTGTACAGTTTGAAAACTGCCAAACTCCTGAATCAGCTCAACTGCTTACAAAGCATAAAATTTACGTTCAACGGGAACAATTTTTACCCCTCGGGGCACAAGAATATTACTGGACAGATTTAGAAGGCTTGAAAGTCTATACCCTTGAAAATGTATATTTGGGTATAATCCAAACAATCTTTGCTACTGGTTCTAACGATGTCTTCATTATAGAAGGTAAAAAAAGAGTTCTCATTCCTTTTTTACCAGGTCATACGATAAAATCTATCGATTTAGAGCAGCAAGTAATGGTAGTCGATTGGGACCCTAATTTCTAGCTCCACAAAAACATCGTTTTGTATCTTCACTGTAATAAAGCAGCCTATGGACATTCAAATAATTACTTTATTCCCTGAAATGTTCACTGCATTAAATTCAAGTATTCCAGGTCGCGCACAAAAACAAGGGCTCGTCCGTCTTTCATATCTGAATCCGAGAGATTTTACCTACGATAAGCATAAAACAGTTGATGACAAACCTTATGGAGGAGGGCCGGGCATGGTAATGAAATTCCAGCCTCTACGTGCAGCAATACAAGCGGCAAAACGAACGAGCTCAAGCCCTATTAGTTACTTATCTCCTCAAGGAAAACGTTTTAATCAAGCCGCAGCTAAAGAATTAAGTCAACGAAAAGCTCTCATTTTAATAGCTGGACGTTATGAAGGAATAGATCAACGCCTCATTGACAAAGAAATTGATGAAGAATGGTCAGTGGGAGACTTTATCTTAAGTGGCGGAGAATTAGCAGCTATGTGCCTTATTGATACAGTCGTGCGCCTACTAGAAGGTGCGCTTGGCCATTCAGAATCTGCCTTACAGGATTCTTTTAGCCGATCGTTATTAGACTATCCTCATTATACCCGCCCAGCTAAGGTAGATGATCAAACTGTTCCTTCTGTTTTACTCGAGGGTGATCATGAAGCTATTTCCCGTTGGCGTTTAAAACAAGCCCTAGGTCAAACATGGCTCCGACGCCCTGATTTACTAAAAAACCATATACTTAGCGAACAAGAGCGGGTATTATTGGCGGAATTCATCCATGAGCATAGTAAATAAGATTTGGAGTTAGCAATGAGTAATCTCATTCAAACAGTTGAACAAGAACAAATGAACCAACAAACTTTCCCGCACTTTCGAGCCGGCGATACTATCATTGTGAAAGTAAAAGTAAAAGAAGGAAACCGTGAGCGTTTACAGGCGTTTGAAGGCGTTGTTATTGCACGACGCAATCGTGGATTTAATTCGTCCTTTACCGTCAGAAAAATTTCCCATGGTGAAGGTGTAGAACGAGTGTTTGCGCTTTATAGTCCCCTATTAGCAGATATAGAAATAAAACGCCGTGGTGACGTTCATAAAGGAAAACTCTATCATTTACGGAATCTTCGTGGAAAAGCAGCACGTATTAAAGAAAAATTAGAAACAAAGCAAACGTTACAAACAGAAAATAATGAGAACCAAACTGAAGAATAGTACTTAATCACTTCATTATTTCTACTTGCATCAAAAATTTAAGCAGCTATAACACGAAGGTTCATTAAATGCTTAAAATAAATTTCAGAACAAAACTTAAACTTTCTTGAATTAATAACTGACTAATTGCTTGGGTCATGGCCAACCACTATAAAATTAACAAGGCAAAATCTAAACATTTAGATTTTACAGCAATTATTCAAACCCCCTTAGGTAAATTAGGGATATTCGCAAGTTCTTTTCTTAAGCAGCTTGATTTTTTACAGGATGATAATACCCCCCTTTATACATCCAAAGATACATTGGTTTGCCAAATTATTCGCGAAATAAACCAATATTTTGACAGTCCTAACTTTCAATTTACCATTCCTTATCAAGTTACAGGAACTGTTTTCCAAAAACGAGTATGGAATACTCTACGCGATTTACCCGTTGGCAAAACAACCACTTATGGCACATTAGCAAAAACATTAAATACTGGAGCAAGAGCTATTGGAAACGCTTGCCGAACAAATCCATTACCACTACTAATTCCTTGCCACCGTGTATTAGCTAAAAATGGACTCGGAGGGTTTGGCGGTGATCGTACAGGCAAAAAAGTAGCTATAAAACAATGGCTTTTAAATCATGAAACTCTTCTTAAAGCACATTAACAATACCACCTAATATTTATTTGAGAACAGTTAAACCTCTAATAATTTAAAATTATCTATTCATTTTTTTCTTCTTAAAAAATTCTTTAAATATAATAAATATTATTTTAAAAATTTCTAAAGTACTTAAGGCGTGTAAGTATTTACTCAAAGTTGTGTAAGCAAAAACTGAAGAAGTCAATCACCCATTGTAATAAATAATAAGTTTGTTAATCTATGTTTAGTGTATTGCTAAAGAATCTCGAAGAGTTCAAGGATTAGTTTTCTTGAATTATATTTTGAAAACTATTTAGCAAAACACTGCTAGTGGAATGAATAGGGATATCCACATCATAGGGATATGATGTTAGCAAGGATGCTACAGGGATGTCACAAACACAGATATACCCCCTTGGGCCGTTTTACGGCCCTTTTTATTTCTGTAAAACAGTAACGTCACATATAGTAATACTTGGATTTATTATATTTATTTTTTTATGTATTAAAAAATTTTTAATATAAAATAAAATTTAATTTTTTCTTAACAATTCTTGAGCATACTCTTAAAAAAATAACAAGAGAAAGTTTATGCCAAGAGAAATGGAAACTGCATTGTTCAAAGATAGAAAAAAATATATAAATAACTCTAAAAGCAGCTAATGAAGCCTTACACATAATTCCCAAAGAAGGAATATCAAAGCTACATCTTACTTCACCATCCTCCAAAAATTCTCCTGAAAATAGTGACTGTTTGCGCAGACTGACTACTGCTTTAGTAGCGTTAAAAATGATTGAAAGTCATCCTAATAAAAATCTTGGAGAAAAAAATTTTTTGAAAATACTAAGTCGGTTTTCGCAAATTAACCTAACAAATACCATAAAATTTAGTGCTTTGGGCGATTTAAAATTTTACGATGAAATATTATTAAAATTAGATACAACAGAAAAAAATGAAATAAAAGCTAATGCTACCTTTGTAATAATGGCTATACAAAAAATTACCTATTTTCTTGTAAAAAATTATACAAATTCTAAAAAGCTAAGCCAAGTCTCGGATGAAATTTTAAGGCTTCAAAACGAACAACAAATAGGTTCTTTCTATAAAGAAGTAGAATCTGTTTTAAACGGAATAAACCAACAACAAAATACACCGTTTACATTCTTTACTCTTTTCAACAAATTTAACTCTACAAATACAAATGAAATGGCTGAAAGTACTTCAAGAAAATTCAATAAACCACATTAACCTTGCCAAAATCGATAATAGTTTTGCCGATAGGTTTCTACCTGTATATTAAAATCCGAATTTAATTTTAATGTTATTGTACCGTCAATTGCAGTGTCATAAATAGTTGACTGTAAAAATTGATATCTTTTCAAGACTATACTGTGCGGAAATCTAAACTGATTATGATAACCTGTTGGAAATAACGCAATGGTAGGTCGAACTTTATTTAAAAATTCGATACTGGAAGATGTTTTGCTACCATGATGGGGAACAACTAAAATGGTACTTGCCAATTGTGACTCGGAATTTTTAACAAGATAGTTTTCTCCTGACTTTTCGATGTCGCCAGTTAATAAGATACTATGTTTAAGGTTACTTATTTTTAATACACAAGAGCTATTATTTCCTAAATATACATCATTAGAAGCAGGATAGATTATCTCAAAATTGACTTCATCCCATTGCCAATTCATTTTTTCGTGACAAAAATTAGCATGGCGTGGTAAAAATTTTTTTGGAATACTACTGACTATACTCACTACTGGCATATGCGCCAGAAGACTAAAAGCTCCTCCGATATGATCGTTATCACCATGACTTACCATAAGCATATCTAATTTTTGAATACCCAATTTTTGTAAAAAAGGAAGAAGTACAGCACGTCCTGCATCAAAAGTTCGGCTAGGACCTGTATCATAAACTAAAGTATGATGCTGAGTTTGCACCACAGCTGCTAATCCTTGACCTACATCCAGAAGTCTAAACCAAATCTCGCCATTTTTTGGTCCATCTGGTTTCCAAAAAAATAAAGGTAATAAATAAAATACACTTAAGTATCTTGCTAGAAAGCCTTTAGGTGCTAAAAGCAAAAATAATCCCAGCATACTTGAAACTAATAGCCAAGGGGTAGCTATAAATGCTGTATATTGAGCCCAATGCAGTGCAGAAAAATACGTTAACAATTGCCAAAGTTGCTCAAGCAACCGTTCTGCTAAAATGAGTAGAATACTTCCAAAGGATGGGATAATTAACGTTGTAACACCCCCTAAAAAGGCTAAAGGTAAAATAACAAATCCTACTGATGGAATGGCTATTGCATTCGCTATAAAACTTATCCAAGAAACCTGATGGAAAAATAATAATGATACTGGGATTAATCCAAAACCAACGCAAAATTGTGTTCTTCCCCACGCTTGCCAAGCCTTTGCATGTTTAAGTCGACCATAACCATTGTAAAGAATTAAAGCCACCGCCATAAAAGAAAGCCAAAAACTAGCAGATAAAACTGAAAAAGGTGAATACGCTAAAATAATGAGTAATGCATAGTAAAATGCAGTTCCCGAAACTATATTACGCCGCAGCAAATTTGCTCCTAAAAATACCAATAACATCAACAAAGCACGTTGGATTGGTAAAGCAAATCCAGACAAAGCAGCATAAAAAACAGCAAATACGCTCGTTAAAACAGCAGCCACATTAGAGGCCGGCGTAAAAAGAGGTGCGTAGGGAATACGACACCAAAATAATCTGGTTACAAAATAAACAATACTGGCAATAAAAGCGAGATGAAGACCTGAAATAGCAAATAAATGATTCGTACCTGTCCCTCGCATTACTTGCCATTGCGCATCCGTAATGTCATATCGAATCCCGGTAGTTAATGCAGCGATTAAGCCTACAAGCGGATAATTCTTAAGTGATTTTTTTATGTTATATGTTAGACTTTGTCGTAACTGATCGATTAAGTAATAATTACTTGCTACTTGAACCAAATGAGCGGGGAACCTCTTAACGATATAACCATTCGCTTGAATGTTTTGTTGAAATAATGCCGCTGCATAATCAAAACTTCCTGGACACCAAAATCCACGCGGTCGTTTTAAACGGATAGTAAACTCCCATATATCACCTTTTTTTAACTGAAGCGATTTATTTGAATGATAACGATATTCACTCAATCGAACCCGCAAAGGATAATTGACAGGAACATTAGTGGTTAATTTTTTAATTAAAAAATCAAAACGAAGTTGATTTGGACGATATTCAGGAATAGAGGCTACCATCCCTATTGCAGTCAGTGTTTGTCCTTCTAAAACTATCGGCAGGGCGTAGCTCATTCTATAATGAGCGACAATCAATGCCCATGAAAAACCTAAAAAACAAGCAATAAAAAATGTAACTAAATAAGAAGAATGACGAAAGAAAATAAATCCAATAC
>JAVHYG010000071.1 GCA_031119195.1 Rickettsiella sp.
CACTTCAAGTTACGTCAAAAATTAATCTTAAAAAAATTTATTTAGTTTGATTAAATAATCTCTATAAATAGCTAAAAAAAATTTTTTTATTAATCTCTCTAAAAATAACCAAGAAAATTAACAAAACAAAAACAATTTTAAGCTTTAGTCAACTACTTTTGCGTAGATAAGTTTGAAAAACGAAAAAATTAGCTATAACTATTTACTTACTTAAAAATTAATAAAAATTTATCTTCAAATTTTTAGTTTTCTTAAACTATTTCAATCCAATTCATCTGTAACTAACTTCAATATTTTTGAAATTATTTTAAAAAAAATTTTTTATTACATAGATAAAAATAAGCTTAATTTAATGAATGAATAACTTTTTTTTAAGAGAGTATTAATTTTAGTTTAACGTATGACTTATATAGTGAACGCACTATTAATAATTGGGCGCCATCTTATGTTAGAAAATATACAATCTATTCTTTCTACTATTCGAGAGGAATACAAAATTAACGAAGAAGAAGTAAAAAAAATAATCTCAAAGCGTTTAACGGCTTTTTATGCGCAACTAATGAAGAGTGAAAACGGTACTGCTTCTGTTGATTCTATGACAGGAACACTAAAATATACAGCCGCTTCCCAAGCAACAATGATGACAGGTGGCTATGCATTAACAGCAGAGCCTATAACAGGAGGGGCTTTTTTAGCCGTAGGAGCTGTAGCTTTTGTGGGTAGTAAACTTATACAATATAAAAAGGGCATGAATAAAAGTAGTCGAGTGAGTGAAGGCCGAGAAGCCGCTTTCCCTGGAAATGATATAGAAAACGTCATATTTAGTAACCGTCAATTAAATCGAGAAGGTTTAAAGGAAATCGTTGCTAACGCTTATACAAAACAATTAGCCGTTATGCTTCTTATTGTTTATGAAATGAAAAAAAATCAACTGCCAGTACAAAATGAGTCTAAAAAAACTTTAGATTCATTTAAAAATTTCTCTAAAAAAAAAATCAGCGAATTAACAGATCAAGCTTTAGATAAAATACATCTTGGCTCAAATAATCCAGTTAATGACAAAACAAGCGAAAACTTTAATAAAATATTTAAAAATGTACAGGAAATAATTATTAAATTAGATGATAATTTAAATATAGGGAGTATAGGCTTTTATATCAGTGGCTTAAATTTGCCCGAATTAAACGAAATTATAAAAAACATTAATTCAAATTCAAATCCTAGTCGAGAAGAATGTATCGATCTTATATGGGTAATTGCCACTGCAAAATTTTTACTTGAAAAAAAAGAAGAACACAAAAATAGTCCTCCTAAAGTAACTATTATTCACTCTTTAATACAAATTATGAAGGAACCTATTTATAACGAAATCAAGGATGAAACTTTAAGTACGCGTACAACTCCACGCGCTAATCCTAATAGATACGTATCGAGTCCCACTACAAGTACCAGCCGATGCACACCAAACCAAGCCTGGACTAGAAGAGTGAATGAACAGAGTCATTTAACCTCTACTTCAGCTCTATATGTTAATTCTCTGGAAGTTAATAATTTTACACACCGACCAAGTATTGATACTTCATATGACGATGTATATCAACCACGACAAAATAGTGCTCCCCCTTCAGATCATTATCAAACACCATCTAATCAATCTAAACCAGTCATCAAGCCAAAGCCTACATCAGCTGCAATAACACAATCACAACAGCAAGTTAGTGTTTCTAGAAATAATACGCTAGCTACTCTAAGACATGGAAGCCTAGCTAATAATCCTAATACCCTTTTTGCAACGAGAGCTAATGTAAATACTACTATCCGAGCATTACAACAACAATTAAATCTGCAAAAAAATCTAAGCCCGCCCAGACCCAATAATTAATAACTAGGCATTTTTTTTAAGTTGATCCCTAAACTTATATAAGAGGTAAAAAGTACCTCTTATATAAACTATGTTTTTAAAAGTAATATTTAAAAAAATCATTTTAATAAAGAGAATCATTATGAAATTAAATCAAAGCCAAGAAAAAGCACTTGCCGAAATTACAGAACGTATTCCTCTCGAGGATAAAGATCAGGAGCTTTTAAGTGTACTAGTAGAAAAAATTAAAGAAAAATGTACTAGCATTTCTTATCATAATAACATTTCTAAAGTAGCCACGAGTATACCAAAAACAGTTAAAAATAATCCAAAAACTACGGGCCTAGCCACAAAAGTAGTTGCGGCGGGAACAGCACCTTTAACAGCTGGAGCTATAGGTGGTACAAGTGGTAGTCTTATTGGAAAGATAATTAATGAATCTATTACACAAGGTACAAATGCTGCAGTAGATCCCATCAGAAAAGTTCCTTTAGCGGGTGATCCCATTGCAGACGGATTAGGATCAGTATTCGGTGAAGTTGCAAATATTTTTGATGGTATTGGAGGATTTATTGCAGCTATTGTAATCACTATATTAGCTTCTAAAATCTCCTATAAATTTAATAAGTGGTCTATAAAAATGTTAGGCAAAATGATAGACAAGCTTTTAAATTCAGCGTTTGATGTCAAAGATGTAGATAAAGAATTGCTCGACTTATTACAGCAAGAAGCGATCATTCATTTTTTTTGTAAAAGTATTATATTTATTAACCAAAACAACCCTCTCGTTAACAAAAGCCTTTTTAAAAAAATATTTCCATTTAAAAAAATGGCCCTTTTCAGTGAAGAAACTAAAATATTAAAAGCCACTAAATCGGAGATTTACCGTAGTAATCAAGCCACAGCGAATGATTGCACCACTCTTTCAAAATACTTAGAATCAGCACTGCCTCTTAACCCAGTAGATAAAATAGAACTTAGTGATAAACTAAAACCAGTCCTTGAAATTTTACAAAAAATAGGTGATAAGGGAACGAGTAATAAGAAAAGCGACACAATTCACCCAGTTCATGCATTAGGTAAAGCTATCTGCACACCACGTTCTGCCGTGCAAAATAGCATAGTTTTAGCTACAGGTAATTCACAATCACAAACGGTACATAAAACACCGTTGTCGTACAAACCTGCTCCTAATGATAGCTTTGTTCCAGCAACGACTAGTAGGCAAACACCTAGTTCATCTGAAGAACAAACACGACGTAATAGCAACGTATCTAACCTAACGCAACGATTTGAACAAGAATCACATCAAAGTAGAGTAAATAACCCACATAGATTTCACAGACCGGCCCCTAAACCACCATTGAATAGACAAACGCAAGCTAAAGACGCGAGTGAGAATACGTTTAGAAAACGATAAGAACAAATGTGGCGTATACAAAAATTATAAAAATAATTTTAAATAAACTTAAATAATTTTGCTCTTATTAAACAAATCCAGTTTCATACAACTTACTACAGGCAATATATGTCAAACGAAAAAATAAGCAATGTTATTTTAAACATCCAGTACTTTTTTAAACTAGATGAAAAGGATCAAAATATGGCTAAGGAATCAGTAGAAATTATGATGCGAGCCAGTTTTAATAAAATTACTAAGCAAAATCAGTTTGATTTAAGAAAAAAAAGTAATAAGTTATCCAAATTGGCTAAAGCACTAGTCATACCCAAAACAAAAATTTATGATGGTAATACTTTTTTAGCGGCGTCTACTTATCAAGCTATATTGTTTAAAAGCCAACAACTAAACTTACCTAAATTAAAAGCACATACTAAAATGTCTTACCCTCTTTTAGCCTTTTATGTTGCCATAGCTTATGCAAAAGGAAAAGGTAATAACTCGGGTATTGCTGATAAAATAAAAAAAAATTTTTCACTCATTCAAAAGCGGGCAGATACTATTTTTGCTAACACCAACGCCGAAAACAAGCAACAATTAATTGAGACAGAGGCTAAGTTATTGCAAGATTTGCCACAAGGTTATTTAAAAATTCGTAGACATTTTATTGTGGATAATGAACTTAACGAAGATAAAACAAGTGAAATGTTTAATCGTTGGCTTTGGCTAATCGCTATAACCCAATTTTTAGGAAAAAAAGCTGAAAACTATAAAAAAAATTATATCATTACCAATATAGAAGTTTTACTGACTTCAGATCATGCCTTTTATAAGACAAATGATTCTGATCATTTGCCTAACAATTCCGATGGACCCACCCCATCCGGTATTGCCGATATAATAAATGAGCACGGCGCTTCATCTGATCCTGCAATCGATGAGCTAGAAAAGTTTTTGCAAATAACCACTTGTACAAATGAAAGACAAATTTCGTCTTCTCAACAACTCACAAGCCGCTACGCAGATCAGCTTTCGTCCTGCGGTCTATTTAATGCTCCTAAAGAATCCAATGTTTCAGCAAAAATCGAAGAGAATGATGTTTACAATGAATGTATGAAGTATAAATTTTAAAATGCAATTAGACTTGTACTACAAAAAATAGACATGTTTTATGTGACATAAGCTGAAATTTACAGTTTGCTTTCTCGTAGCTAACCGAATTTCTTATACAATTATTAAGCTGCTGCTTAATTGGTATGGGTTGCTCAGCACATGAAATAAGATTCGTTTAAGGTTTTTACTTTAAAGTATTCATTAACTAAATAGATAATAATTGACAAATTATAAAATTTATACTAAAAATGCCAAAATCAACTCTTTCGACTCCAAAAGAACTTCTAGACATTAGAAACCCAAGACAAGCTTCATACAGAAGTAAAAAATATCCTTCCTCTTTTATTCAAACATTGAATATGACTATGGACGTTTTAATTCACCCTATTGTTAAATCGAACCATGCTACAAACTATTTTAGAGCAGCCACTAGTAATAGTAAAAACGCTTTTTTTTCAGAATATGCAAGCACAAGATCCTGCCATTCTTCCACCAAGCTAAACAATGAGTTTTCAACTTTTGCCCAAATTGATCCTATGCAAACAGAAATTGAGGAATTTGAAGCAGAAAATTTTGAACTTTATTTACAAACAGTTTGTGAAGAATTAAAGACTTATCTTTGCATTAATGAGAAAGATTGGGAAGCTAAGAAAAAAAGTGATTATAAAGATAGCATTATAGAAAAATTTACAACAAAATGTAAAAAACAAGAATCACTCGCAAAATCTTCTATAAAAAAAACTATGCACGAAAAATCAGCTTTAATAAGTTTGGGTGTATCTAGTAGTGTAACTCTAACGTCAATGGCTGTCGCTTTAAACGTTCCTGCAGGAATATTAACCGCAATCGGAGCTGCATTAGTATTTTTTGGTAGCCTAGGATTAAAACTAAATAAAGTCCGCTCCAATAAACAAATTGCTAAAAATCTTTTACCTTATTTATCAGGCGATATAAATAATAATGCAACGATAGAACTTGTTAGTTTACTTTTAACCTTACAATTGACAGATACGGGTAAAGATAAAAAGAAATTAAAATCAATAAGCTCTATAGTTAATTCCAGCACGATAAAACCGTTTAAAAAAGAATGTAAAATTAGGAATCTAAAAGATCCTATTGCTGCTTTAGAGAAAAAATTAGAGGACATTTCTGACTTAGCCAAAAAAAATACTGAGCAATTATTCAATAATCTTAATCGCTATGTAACTAAAACTAAATATTCATCAATACCACGAAGGATTCATGATATCCTAATACCTAAGCCGATTTACGCAAACCAAAATACTGAAAACTTAAGAAAATGCAATGTTTTAATGGCTTTTTTAGGCGCATTAGCTATGTCTATAGATAAAGAAAGTACTGAAAAACAAGCATTTTTTTATGAAAAATTAATAGCTATACGTAAAAAAACTGACGAAAAAATAAATACTATTACACTTAATAATGATATCTCTGAAACGAATTCAATTATTACTGACTCAGGCATTTCCACAAATATACAATGTAAATACGATGCTCCTAATCTCAATAGTATTTCTGGCCAAACCTGGAAACAGAGTAATTCCGTGGATAATAACTCTCAAACTTGTTTAAGCGATGCTGATAGCGGCTGCTCATTTTCAAGTTCACGTTTTTTCAAACCTACTCGAGTCACTACAGTAAAAATAACCTATACACCAAAATCTCATGTACTTCCTCCCGCAATACCTTTGCAAGCTTCTCCATTAATTTGAACCATCGCTGAATAATAAAAAAGTTATCACCTAATTTTATAATTTTTTTTAAAAATTAATATTGGTTAAAAATGTTATATTTTTATTATTAACTTTAATTTAATTTAAATATTGACTTAATTTAAGATTAATTTTTTTAAGTTAAGATAATTATCAACTTTTTTGATAAAAAAATGTGGATAAAAAAACTATGCCAAAATCTCATATGACTCAACAAACTCAAACATCTACCCTAAAACAAAACAATAATGGTTCTGTAGCGGACAATACTACACAAAGTTTTTCTGCTTCTGCTTCGGTTATATCAGCTATCTCAAGCTCCTCTCACACAAGCAGTCAAACAAGCTCCTTGCTTAAAACAATGCCTAGAAACAGATTGGATTCTCCTTCTTTGCAATCTATTAAAAAAACAAATAGAGCAAGCACCGATATTGCATCTCTACACGCTTCGTATAATTCTCCTAAACCTATTCGAAAAGCTGTCTCTGATATGCTTCCCACCGCTAATTATCACAGTTCTTCTTCTCAAACTTTAAGTTTAAAGAAAAATCTTTACACTCAGTTAGAAGAAAATTCAAAAACAGCTTCTATACATACTACATCAACATCCATGATACGTCCTCGCACTCACTCTTTTAGCCAAGCGCGTGCAAACACGCACTTCACTTCTGTATCAAGACAACAACCCCCGCAAACACCTCCTCCAGCTTATCAAATGATTAGATTCACTCCAATTGAACCTGAAAATGCGAAAGATGATCTAGAATTTTATTTGCAACTCTTTTCCGAAAAAATTAAGGAAAAACTTAGTATCATTGCTGCACCCTCTGAATGGCAAGTAAAAAAAAGAGAAATGTATCAATCAACAATTGGAGAGGAACTCAAAAAGAAAACTGAACGACAAAAATTACTAGCTAAATCTTCTATTAGAGAACAAGTTCTAAATGGAAAAACAACCACCATTGCTAGTTTAATAGGAACAAGCGGAGGAATTGGAATAACTGCTGGATTTGGACTAGGTATAATTGCTGGAGGTTACGCCACCGGAATAACCGCAACAGCATTACTTGGATATTTTGTTTACAATTGGATTAAAGCTACCATAGACAAAAATGATGCTAAAAACCTTATGGTCTATCTGCCAGAAGATGATAGTCACGTCATAAACTTGATTGCTTCATTAGCCGCTTTATATGCAGTAAACACATTGGATTCTGAATTCAAAATTAAATTTTCTTTAAAGCTTACTGTCGATCCCGTTAGACTAACTGCAATTTTTAAGTATCTTTATTCAGGTAAAAAATCAGAAGCATTTGTACAAGACCTTGATGATCAAATTAAGGCAGTTTACGAATTGGCCAAAACAGACGCTGAAAAAATATTTAAATATTTAAAGCGTTATGCAAATGACCCAAAAACGCGCTTAACAAATGGTGAACTATTTAGCCAAATATTACCAAACTCACACTTTGTTTATAGTCATGAATTTCGATCCAAAGAAGTAGTCAAAACTTGCAATTACTTAACAGCTTGGTGTTACGCACTCGATAAATTAATATCGAAAAAAGATAATCTGCATGCTAAAGTTTTTTATGCAAATATTAAACCAATCAGAGAAAGCGTTGAAACAGATATGCAAGCATATAAAAAAAAATATCTAGAAACTTTAGAAATAGAAAACGAAAGAAGTGATCAGGATTCAATTATTTCTGCACAATCTTCAGCAACATCAAAATCTCATGTTCACAGATGGGTTGATGAGCAAAATTCACAGTTAAATAACTACACAGCACCAATTGGGCGAAGTAAAGATACAACTTCTACGACAAACTTAATGTTTTTTACTCCTCCACCAACACAAATAGATAAAGATTCAAAAACAAAAACAGCATCAGAAAAGCCAATGTCCTCATTTCGAATTGGATCCTCTTGATCCTCTATTTAACGCTTTAATGGTGCAATAATTAATTGTTCTTGAATAACTCCTTAACCAAAACTACTTTTTATTAAAAATTTATATATATAGGTTTAAAAATGCCCAAACACACTAATGAAAAAAGACTAGAACGTTTAGAACAACTCAATCCTGAAGCTTGTATCCTTCCTATTAATCAGAAAATACTTATTTATTTAGCAACACTTGCTGCTACAGAGCAAAAAGACAATCCAGAGAAATATAATCATCATCTAAAAACAGAACTTATTAGAAAAAAAGAAAAAAATAAACTTACTCCTAATAGAATCCAAACAGCGTTGGCTAAAAATCCCACTACAATAAAAGCATTAGGTAAAGGAGTTGCTGCTGTTGGTGCTGTTACTGCTGCGGGAACTGCAGCAGGCCTGCTTTCCATAGGTGTCGCTGAGGGACTAAACAAACTTATAGAAGGAACTGTGCAAAGTGCTTTTTCTGGCGCAACAGGTGGCTCTGGTTTCTTAGCAGCTATAATG
>JAVHYG010000072.1 GCA_031119195.1 Rickettsiella sp.
TTGGCGAACAACAACGCGCTACAAAAACTTTACACAAGCTGAAACGTGACTTACCCTAGTTATAAAACAAATACAAAATAGGACCTCGTATGGGATTTAAATGTGGAATCGTCGGTCTTCCAAATGTCGGAAAATCGACTCTATTTAATGCACTCACCAAAGCAGGTATTGCAGCGGCTAACTATCCGTTCTGCACGATTGAACCCAATGTAGGAATTGTTCCTGTACCCGATCCACGTTTAGCGGCATTAACAACTATCGTTAAGCCACAAAAAGTAATTCCTACCACGATGGAATTTGTGGACATTGCCGGACTAGTTGCCGGCGCCGCCAAAGGTGAAGGCTTAGGCAATAAGTTTCTTGCCCACATCCGTGAAGTCGATGCCATTGCTCATGTTGTACGTTGCTTTGCACACACTGATATCGTTCATGTCTCTGGAAAGGTCGATCCCATTGCTGATATCGAAACCATTAATACAGAACTTGCTTTAGCGGATTTGGAAATGGCTGAGAAAGCAGTCCTACGTTTAAACCGCGCAGCCAAATCGAACGACAAACTTGCTAATCAAAGTAAAAATCTATTAGAACGCATTATTCCACAACTCAACCGAGGACAACTACTCCGTACTATGGATTTAAGTAGTGATGAGCATTCATTGTTAAGCAGTTATCATTTTTTAACTTCAAAATCGACACTATATATCGCAAATGTTGATGAAAATGGTTTTACAAATAATCCATTTTTAGATCAATTAAATACCATAGCACAAAAAGAAAATGCCAAAGTAGTCCCTCTATGCGCTAAATTAGAAGAAGACTGCATCGATTTGACAGAAGACGAAAAAAAAGAATTTCTACGTGAACTCGGTCTAAATGAAACGGGACTCGATAGACTGATCCGTGCCGGTTATGATTTATTAGGTTTGCAAACCTTTTTTACTGCTGGCGTCAAAGAAGTACGCGCTTGGACCGTACGAAAAGCTGCTACAGCACCACAAGCCGCTGGCTGCATACATACCGACTTTGAGAAAGGGTTTATCCGTGCCGAAGTCATTGGCTATGATGACTTTATTTACTATCAAGGAGAACAAGGCGCCAAAGAAGCTGGAAAATGGCGCCTAGAAGGAAAAACCTATCTTGTTCACGATGGTGATGTCATGCATTTTTTATTTAACGTTTAGTATTTAGCTCTAATATCATGATAACAATCAATCAGCTAAGTATGGCTTATGGAGAAAAGTTATTATTCTATGATGTAAACCTTATTCTCCCCGATCAAAAGCGCTACGCCTTAGTCGGCGCTAACGGTGCTGGTAAATCTACGTTTTTAAAACTACTCATGGGCATAGAAGCACCCATCGATGGTAATTTCTCTATTCCCAAAGACGCTACGGTAGGATGGTTAAAACAAGATCAGTTTCGCTATGAAAGTACAATCATTACGGATATAGTTTTACGAGGAAAGCCCCTATTATGGCAAGCCATGGTTGAAAAAGAAAAACTACTGCTCGCCAATCACTGGGATGAAAAAAATATCAATCGATTCAGTCAATTAGAAGAAACGATTGCGCATCTTAATGGCTACAGTGCTGAAGGTTTAGCTGAAAAACTATTAACCGGGCTTGGTATTCATCCCGATTATCAGTGTAAACCACTCAGTACATTATCAGGCGGATTTAAGTTACGTGTATTACTGGCTCAGGCACTTTTTGAAGAACCAAATATCCTTTTATTAGATGAACCCACCAATCATCTTGATGTCACTTCCATACAATGGCTAGAAAATTATTTACAAAATGAGTTTAAAGGTCTACTGTTATTTATTTCACACGACGTTGAATTTATTAACCGACTTGCCGATAACATACTTGATATTGATTACGGTGAAATACGCCAATACAGTGGAAATTATGCCAAATTTCTTAGTGAAAAAAAATTAATTGAAGAACAAAAGTTACATGTCAAACGGCATGCCGAACTTAAAATTGCTGAAATGCAACGCTTTGTAGAAAAATTTCGGGCAAAAAGTTCGAAGGCCAAACAAGCGCAATCTCGCTTAAAAATGATTGAAAAAATTGAGATTCCCGATATTAAGCAATCCTCGCGCCTAACACCCACGTTTCAGTTTAAAAGCATCCGACCTTCAGGTAAACACGTATTGCAGGTTAAAAACTTAGGCAAAGATTTTAAAAACAAAAAATTATTTAAAGAATTAAGTTTTAAAATTACACGCGGAGAAAAAGTAGCCATTATCGGTGAAAACGGTATTGGTAAATCCACTCTGATAAAACTTTTAATGGGTATCATTCCTCCTGACCAAGGTGAATTTGAATGGGGATATGCAACCCAGCTAGGTTATTTTTCGCAAGACCACCACGATTTATTAAATAAAAAAACGAGTGTATTAAATTGCTTGTCCAATCAAGTCAGTTCTGCTCCAGAACAAACGATACGCAAGGTACTCGCGCAAGTCCTTTTTAATAAAGAGGATGTTACTAAAGATGTCTTAGCCTTAAGTGGCGGCGAGGCAGGACGCTTGTTACTTGCTAAGTTAATATTAGAAAACGCGAATGTACTCATCCTTGATGAACCCACCAATCACTTAGACATAGAAGCGACAGAAGCTTTAGCCAATGCCTTACGCAATTACAACGGCACCTTACTTTTTGTGAGTCACGATCGCCATTTTATCCAAAAAATTGCAACGCGCATTTTAACAATTTCACGCGACAATAAATTGCAAGATATCATAAAATCACTCAATCACTTATAAATTGCATATAGTCATTAGATAAGATCAAATTTAATGGTGGTGGTTAGAGGAATCGATCTAGACTGGGTGAATAAGTACCGTGCGTTAGAATTACAATAAAGTATATAATGGATTTTTATAACTTAAATAAGTAAATCGTTATATGGATCTCTATAATTATTTAGATAAACTAACGCCAAAACGTTGGGTTTTAATCATTCGTAATTATCTTTTTTGGTTCAAAAAACCAGCGCCCTTCTATTTTAAGCTTCGTGCCTTTATCAATAAAATAAAAAAACAAAGCAAAGGTCTGTTTGACTTCAATAGTTTGATTGAATTACTAACAATTTTAGAAGAAAAGGATAACGACAAAAATGCAATACTAGAAGATTTAAAAAACAAAATAATTACGAGAACTGCTAAAGAAAAAGTTGGTTTACTCAATGAAAAAAATCTGGAAACACTATTAGTTAAATTTGATACTGACAATTATACGGTCAACAAATTTTTAGGCCAGCTTCCTCTTACTTGTTTTTCAAACTATATTTCGAGATTAAGCAATAATTTAAGCAAGGGGAAAAATACCCCACATTATTATATCAAACAACTAAAATGGACTATAAGACTTAACGATAAATTTAGTAGTATTGCTAAATTACGTCTACTCCTCTCTATGCCTGAAAGTTTAGTAAGCGAAATCGGAAATGAATTAAAATTAATAGCGATAGAAACTGTTTCTAATAACTTATCGACATTAAAAAATTTAGGTTTAAACGTTAAGGTAAAATTTTTTCAGTTTATTACGCTATGGAAAGATTATCTACACGTCTCTAATAAAGACTATTTTAACTTCTTGGATACAATTTTTTTAGAAAATTCAGAAAGCGTAAGTATAATTTTATATAATTTTTCTGAACTGGACTATAATGAAAAGATTATTTTTTTACAAAAAATATTAAATTATACTACAAAAGCAAAAAAAACATTAATCGAAAATCTTTTCAAGGCGTATCCGGAAGAGGAAAAACCGCAACTTATCAATTGGTTTATTACTAATAATTTCCAACAACCCGATAACTCAGTTACTTTTTTACTTAATCAACTACACAATGAAGAAACACTCAATCTATTTCAAACCCTAGCTATTCAAACCCTAACAAAATCAATTGATTTAAATAAAATTAAAGAAATATTGACCACACTTCCTTTCTTACCAAGCGATTTAAACAACGACTATTTTTTAAGCTTAATGGAAGATTTTTCAACGGAAATTCAAGTTTTAGTTGTTGAAGCCACTATTACTGAACTACAAAATTATATGAGTGATAAAATAATATTTAAACTAGCAAGAAAGCCTGAGAAATTCAATTTACATACTTTATGGTATCGCTTTCAACAAGATGAATGGACATATGCTAGTAGCAGCTATGTTAAACAATTTGAAAGAATTTTAGAAAAAATACCTTCCATTGAAAAAGAGAACGAGCGTGTTACTATCAATTTTTTAAAACAACTATATGAACTATTAGATACACCCAAACTCAGAAATTTAAGTGATGAAAAAAAATCCAACGAAAAAAAACAAGCTATTGAGTGTACAATCAAATTTGAGGAACGAAGAGAGTTTACCTATCGTATTGCTCTAGGAATGTACTACAAAGTTTCCTATCAACGCATGGAAGAAATATTTGGTAGTAATGCAGAACAAATGCAAAATACTTTTTCAAAAAAATTTGGTACGGTGTTTTTTGACGCCCGCAATCCAGACGAATACAAAGGGGCCCAATTTGAAGTAGAACAATTGAAAGAATTCAAAAACTTAGCATTCTTTTAATCTTTTTACAGGTGAAGTTTCAAGAGATACATCGCAATTGACTTTTCTGTTCTCTTAAACAGGTAATTTAACTCAAGCCATGATCTCAGATAGCTTAGTTTTTTAGGCTAGAATATCACGCATCAATTACGACCCTTTAGCATTAATCCTTGGCTTTTGTAAGCAATAACATATTGCAAAAATGGATATTTTTTATTTTTCATCCTACAGGATTTCTTTCAGGATAGATAAAAACTCACAGAGAAGTAAAGTTTACACAGGATATAATGTGAATAACACTGTTCTTACGCGAAAAATTGAATTTGGGCTGTAGCACGGGGCGCCGACTTTTAGAGGAACGAAGTTTACTTAAGTGTAAATGAGTACTGCAGAAAAACTCCTAATTAAGTCATACTCTAAAAGACGACTTTTCGCGTAAGTACGTTAACAATAAAAAGCTGGTTTAATAGGAAGTTTTAGAATGAAAAATTTGGAAGAACCATCACAGTTTAATACGAGTGAATATTTATCTAATTTAAGACAACAATTAAGAGATAATTTGCCTTTAGCTCAACTGCAATTACTTAATAAAAAGGAAATTAGCTGTTTACAAGCAAATGCAGCTGACTATCAAAAAGTCAAAGCAATACATGCTTTATTGAGCGATTGTCAAGAAGAAAAACTTGATCTACTTTGTCGTTACCTGCTAAATAAGCTAATTTCCCGACAGGTATATAAGTTATACAGAAATGACTTAAAACTTACCCAACTTAATTCTGAAAAAAAATGGCACTTAAAAGCATTAAAAGAATTATCAGAAAGTAGTCATTCCTACTTTAAAGGAAAGCTAAATAAGTTCGTAATTAATTCTCTATGTCAGTCACATGATCATATTTTTAAAAATCTAGTAACAGGACTAATTAATACTTTAGGTATTAGTACTTATGCACTGATAGGTGTCAACCTGAAACGCATACAAAATAATAACGCTTTCCTGAACCATATTGTGGAAAAAAACCTACTTCTTAAAATTAAAGAAGGTGTTTATTTAAAAGAAATGAACCCAGACCATGTCTCTTCCTATGATAAAGAACGTAAATTTGCTCCTAAAGTAGACGGGAATTTAAAACCCGAAACAAAGCCAGAAAGTAAAGTGAGCCTTAATCCTAAGTACCTTAAAAATAATTTTGAAAAAAATATACAATTATTGGATACAAAGTCGCTTAGGCGTGGAGGCAAAGTATTTATACGTGTCAATTTTAAAGAACTTAGTTTTCAAAAACCATCTGCCAAAGCAATTATACCATTTGTTTTTACACTGGGGGCCATTGGGATTGCTACAGGGTCAATCAACTTACATTTGCATGGTAAGCAAGAATTAACAATAAGCACTTTTGAAAAGCTAAGCATTTTCTTTCGAGGGTTTGTTGTCTATTTAACACCTAATGTGTTACCTACCCCCAAAAGTTTTTTGCAATATCAAAAAGAAAAAGCTTTAGCCGATCAATTAGCCAAGCAAGGCACCAAGTTTTTAAAAGTAGTTCAATTATTTGATGTTTATTATGTTGGTTTAGGTCAAATTACTGAATATAAAGATAAGAAAAGTTGTATATTGAAGATCGAACCTAGTTTTTCTTACGTAAACTTTGATCAAAAAAGACCCGATTTGGGCGAAAAGCTAATACATTTTTTGGTGAGAAGAAAAAAATATTATCAAAAATCTCGTAGAACACCCGATTTAATTAGTCACGATACCGAACTTTATTGTGCACCTGAATTTAGTGCCCAGGATGAAGCATCTGGTACAGGTTCAAATGATGAATCGCTTTATCGTTGTCAAAATGGCTTTGCGCTTAGAAATAAAACACGAGCAACCCATGCAACGGCCAAGGTATTTTTTGATTTAAGATTAACCAAGCGTGGTGAAATAATTGGTTCGCAACAAGCTATAAATGTTGTTGACGCATCGCAAATTTTGGGAGGTGTGCTCAATTATGACGGTAATATGATCAAAACAAACCATCCAAACCCTGTGGAAATAAAAACCAAGAACATGAATTTTTTTCTTGGCCGTCCTGACTTAGTCGATATAGTCAATTTAACGTTACACCGTCCACTTGAGTTTGTAATTACATTAGGGGGGGCAACACCTGAATTAGTTGATAAATTAATTAATTCTCCTCGTGGACTACTTTCTCCACATACCTACGTCTATAGCACACTACTTGAACCGCACCAATACATTATCGAACTTGGTAACGGCGCGATAGACATTCATCTAACCGTAGCAAAAGAGATTAATTTAGAATTTGGTCTTGCAATGGATGACTTGCTAAATCGACTATTGGTACGTCGTGATAAGGTAGAGATAAGTGATGCTAATGAAGCTGGTAATTCAAAGTTTGTAAATCTTATTTGCGCTTTAGATAAAACGATAATCAATCTTCATTTGCTTCATGATGTTCAGATTTTCTTAGCAGATGAGGATGGTAATCGAGTTTGGTTTCAAGCTCATGACTTAAATAGTTTTTTTATGCTGCATTCTTTTGCAGCAACGGTTTCTGCGGAAGATGAATTACAGTTGTGCCATAAATATCAGCAGAATCGAAAAGATCAACAGGTAACTTGTTTAATGGTTGACGCTATTGAAGGAGCCCAAGGAGATGTATTTTATGTAGATGAAAGAGGACATGGCTGGTACCTGGTATCAAATGTTGAAAGCAAAGAAATTATCTTTATACCTTTTTTCGGTAAAGGTACTCATTATTTATCACCTAATGAAATATCCAATTTTTTTGCGCTGGGTATTTCATTTCCTCTTGAAAATATTAAGTATTATAGGGATACCAATGATTTGATATTAGGAAAAAAAGGGGCTTATTTTGAAGACTTTTCGTTACGTTTAGACAATTATTACAAGGATCCTTCATTATGGACCTCCCTAAATTTAATTTATATAGAGGTAGACACGTTTTTTGATTGTGATACAGGTGAACATTGTCTTTCAGGAAAAGCGTTGGAAGCCCCTAGTCAAGAGGCTATTCTTTTTGAAGATGAAATAAAGAACTACGAACGAGGATTGTTTAAGTATTATCGCTTGTCTGAAACTAACAGCAAGAGACAAGTCATTTATCATAACCAGCATCGTTTAAATAATGGAAAATGGAACACTGTAATAAAAAAAGAAAAACGCTTTGGCTTTGTTAAGCTACAGGGTGCTAACGTTACCGATATTGACGTGTACGTCGTAGGTCCAGATCTTATTTTTTATGTTAAAACACAGAGTATCACTGTGTTCGAGTTTGAATTTAAAAATTGGGATGTTTCCTCGGATCACCGAATACAAGGATTTATATTTGATGGAGTAATTAACGATAAATTTGATAATTTATCAAGTTTTTCAAATGAAGATATTAATTTAATTAAACGTCGTCTTAAGAAACTATTAAAAAAAGCAAAAATGCATGATAAGCTCAAACACCTGTTAAGCCCGTTGCATTTAGGGCTTTTGAAAGGTTTAATCGTGGATTATTTATATACGACCGAACGGAGAATTTTCAATAGTAAAAAAAGAATTATCGCTAAAAGTTTAGGTTTTGATAATGAAGAAGATTTAACGAGCTTTTATTTTATTTTTAAAGTTTCTTACGCCGCCAATAGTCCTGATTTTAACTTATTCAAAAAGAATATGTTACAGAAAATAGCGCGAGCACTGAATTTGTTTGCCCTATCTGCTTGTATTTCTAGGGATGTGTTTTTAGTCGAAATGCTTTTCCCTATGTTGACTATTCCAGAGGCACCTTTTAATAAAACGATTTGTCAACGCCGCACATTTAAAACACTGTCAATTGAAGCAATTATTCAAGAAGAAATTACACCGGAAAGTTTGAAAAAAGTAAAAAATTGGTTATTTGCGGCAAAAGA
>JAVHYG010000073.1 GCA_031119195.1 Rickettsiella sp.
GGGTGTGTCAAGCAATTACTTCAGGAAAGCTCCACACGCTTTACTTAACGTTTACCCAACAAGCCAGCGTCTGTCGCTATCTAGTGCCGCAAGGATATCCTGACCAACCTTATCTCAATGATTTGCTAAATCTGCAGCAGGTGCACAACCCAGATGCACTTTTTTATGCCTCAGTAATAAAAGAACAGAACCACTATCGCATGCAAGGTTCAAGGGCAATAGCCGTATTGGGGTTAGGGGACACTCTTAGCCAAGCCAACGAAAAAGTAGACACAATTATCGCTGACATTAAGGGAACTTTTTATCATCGCCCTGACATTGGAAAAGAGAAAAATAATGTTTAATATTGCTATTTTAGGATCGACACGTGGAAGCTATCTTCATACTTTAACTGCTGCTACTACGACTTTATCGGCAAAGATTGCTCTGGTAGTTAGTGACCGCCAAGACGCCCCTATTTTAGAACGGGCAAAAACACTCGATGTACCCTCATTATATCTAGATGCAAAGGGTTTGACACGCGAAGTGTATGCCGAAAAACTAGACCTAATCTTACACCAACATCGCATCGACGTCATTTTGTTGGTAGGGTTTATGCGTATTTTAGCCAAATCCTTGACACAAAAATGGCAGGGCAAAATCCTCAACGTTCATCCTTCACTTTTACCACGCTATGCTGGTCTAATGGATTTACAAGTTCACCAAGCAGTACTGACAAATGGTGATAGCGAGACCGGTTGCACTGTCCATGAAGTAACAGATAGCGTGGATGATGGAAAGATTTTAGTACAAAAAAAATGTACAGTTAACCCACAAGAAACACCCGAAAGCTTAAAAACAAAAGTTCAAGCACTCGAAAAAGATGCTTTGCTGCAAGCACTTCATCTCAGCTTACCGCGCCCGATTCATACTGCTCTCATTTCGGTAGCAGATAAAACTCATCTTATTGACTTTGCCTCAAACCTACATCGTTGTGGTGTCACTATTATCAGTACCGGTGGAACCGCGAAAGCCTTGCGTGCTGCCAACATTCCTATCACCTTGGTTACAGATATTACAGATTTTCCAGAAATCATGGCTGGAAGAGTTAAAACGCTGCACCCAAAAATCCATGGTGCTATTTTAGGCCGACGCGATCAGCACGCAAACGAAGCAAAAACCCATGCAATTAACTGGATCGATTTGGTAGTCGTTAATCTTTATCCTTTTCAAACAAACGTTGCACAAGGTGAAAGCACTGAAACAATTATCGAAAATATTGATATCGGCGGACCCGCTATGTTAAGAGCAGCGGCAAAAAACCATCTTTGGGTGTCAGCAGTGCATGATCCGGCAGATTACCCAATCATTTTGAATGAATTACAAGCCCATCAGGGTATAAAATATACAACACGGCAAACCTTAGCTGCCAAAGCTTTTGCCCATACTGCTTATTACGACAGTGAAATTACCCATTATCTCAATGCCGCTCCTTTTCTTTCTCGAACACAATGGATGATACCACTAAAACGTTGCGATACACTACGTTACGGTGAAAACCCGCACCAACAAGCCGCATTATTTCACACCCCTTTTGGCTTCGGTCTAGCACAGGGAAACCTTATTCAAGGAAAAGCTTTGTCCTATAACAATCTCGTGGATGCTGAAGCCGCCTTACAATGTGTACGAAATTTTAATGCGCCTGCGTGTGTGGTCGTCAAACATGCAAATCCTTGCGGTGCTGCAGTTGCTGATGATATCGAACAAGCTTATAAGCAAGCGTTTCATGCGGATAAACAATCAGCATTCGGTGGCATCATTGCATTGAATCGCCCATGCACACAAACTATTGCTCAGCATCTAAGCGAAGTTTTTATGGAAGTTATTCTAGCACCCGCTTTTAGCCAGGATGCACAATGCATTCTTGCAAAAAAACCTAATTGTCGTGTCCTAGCTTTAGCAGATTGGGGAAAAATTAACCTTCCTTTTAATGTCAAAGCCATTTCCGGAGGATTGTTAGTACAGAGTAGTGATCAACATCAACTTATCACGGCAGAATTAGAAACTGTCACCACAAAAATACCTAGTACCGAAATTTTAAAAGAATTATTATTTGCCTGGCAAATTGTAAAGTATTTAAAATCAAACGCCATTGCCATTACCAAAAATCATGTCACCTTAGGATTAAGCGGCGGTCATGTTTCGCGCATCGATGCGCTTAAATTTGCTTTGCACAAAAGTAGCAACTCGTTAACTGACGCTGTACTTGCTTCCGATGCATTTTTCCCATTTCGTGATAGCATCGATGCTTTAGCTAACACGGGTATTAAAGCTATCATACAACCGGGTGGTTCGGTACGCGATTCTGAAGTAATTGCTGCCTGTAATGAATATGAAATCGCTATGGTTTTCACTCATACACGCTGTTTTAATCATTGAAGAGGCATCATTTCATGAATACCACTTTGCAACAAGCACATTTGAAAAACGAAGGTGCACTTGTAGGCCTTGTTATGGGATCTCATTCTGATTGGCAAACCATGAAAGAAGCTGCAGACATGTTAACTGAATTGCATATCGCTTTTGAATCCGACATTGTATCCGCACACCGCACACCTGATAAATTATTTCAGTATGCTGAAACTGCAGCAGTTCGTGGACTGCAAGTATTAATTGCAGGCGCAGGAGGGGCAGCGCATCTACCAGGCATGTTAGCCGCTAAAACAATACTACCTGTTTTAGGTGTTCCTATTGAATCGCAAAGCTTAAAAGGGTTGGATTCACTCTATTCTATCGTACAAATGCCAAAAGGCATTCCTGTCGGCACACTTGCAATTGGAACAGCCGGTGCAGCCAATGCAGCCTTACTGGCTGCCAGTATTTTAGCTCTGCATGATTACACTATCCGCCATAAGCTAGAAAATTTTCGCCAGCTTCAAACCCAAAACATCTTAGCTACCTCTTTACCACAAAACGTATGAAAGTTGGAATTTTGGGTGCAGGTCAACTAGCGCAGCTACTTGCTCACAGTGCTTATTCCTTGGGTTTGGAAACAGTATGCTTCACAAATAACCCCGATGTTCCTGCTGCCCGTTTTAGTCCGTTATATATCGGGAACATCCATGATAGTAAAGATCTTATAGGCTTTGCTGAACAATGTGATGTCATTACATTTGAAAATGAAAATATTGCTCCTGAAATTATCGAGTTCTTATCACAATATAAGCCGGTTTTACCAGACCAAAAAGCTATTAAAGTTGCCCAAGATCGATTTATCGAAAAAACTTTTTTACAAACATTAAATATCCCAACACCCTGCTTTGCTGCTATTGATTCTCTTACCGATCTAAACACAGCTATTTCTAACATAGGCTTGCCAGCGCTCTTAAAAACACGGCGTTTTGGTTATGATGGCAAAGGTCAAGTACTGCTTCACGATACTCACCTTGCTGCAAACGCGTGGGATGCAATCGATCGTGTACCTGCTATTTTAGAAAAATGGGTTACTTTTGAACATGAAGTTTCACTGATTGCTGCTCGTAATCAGACAGGGGCAACAATATTTTACCCCCTGATTAAAAATACGCATAAACAAGGCATATTGCGCTTTTCTGAAAGTCCATTTACCAATCCTGATTTACAAAAGTTAGCTGAATACCACATGCAATTGGTTTTTGACGCTTTAGACTATGTAGGGGTAATGGCTTTTGAATTTTTTGTTAAAGAATCACAGTTGATTGGAAATGAATTAGCCCCTCGCGTACACAATTCAGGTCATCTTACTATTGAAGGCTTTAATGCCAGTCAATTTGAAAATCATTTACGCAGTATTCTTGATTGCCCTTTAATTAAACCCATTTTACGTGCCTCCACAAAAATGACCAATATAATTGGAATTTTACCAGAGCTTACAATTCAGGATTGTCAGAATATCCATTTTTATAATTACGGCAAAACACCCAAACCTGGACGCAAATTAGGTCATATTATAAAATATCTCTAAAAATAATTTTATAATATAAATAACAAAAATATTCATACACAGCAAAAGAAAATTTAAGTGATATAGGAGTGCATAATTTATTTCTAAAATATACTTATAAACTAATTTTTAAAAAATTAAATGATTTATTATGAAAAATACTTATAACAAGCATACCTTCAGCTGATCAGAACGTTTATGCTGAATGCTCACCGATTTTTTAACTCAAATACAACGTCGACCTGCTCCTTAAAGTGAATACGTTGTTGTTCATAAGTTTGAGCGGGATTAGTTTCTGAGGCATTCCCTACTCTCAGAAATAGAGGTCTAGGCATTGGCGGCTGATCATTATTCATTTGATATTGAATGCTATAAACGGGTCCTAGATTAACTTTAAAACCATCTGCCAATGAAGTTGCTTGAAAGATGGCATTATCAATGGCTTTTTTAAGTGCTTGTTCATGGTAAATAGTTGGGTTTGCCACACCTAACCTTACCGATTGAATTTCATTCAAATTAAGCTTCAGGGCTCCATCCAATAGCACATTGAGTTTATCGATTTGACGCAATGTCACTTGAACCTGGCGTACTGCGCGGTAACCTTTTAGTACAGCCGTACCAGATTTCTGGTAATCATATTCTGGCTGAGTGATCAAATTGGCCGCATTAATATCTTTATTCTCAATACCGTTCTTATGGAGAAAATCAAAATAGTGTGTGATACGCATATCGACCTGTCTTTTAGCTGCAGCAGCATCTTTCGCAGATGAACTCACTTCAATAACAATAGTAGCCATATCAGGAGGCACATCAACACTAGCGATACCCGTAGTACTAAGATGTGGTCCTTGTGGCATTTCGGTAGCATTTATAGGCAATGCTAAAGCGACCCCTAACCCTATGAGTATCGCTAAAGTTAATGTTTTCAACTTCACGCTCTCCCAATATCTTAAATAATCAAGACATCGCTATTCAAAGGTTATCTTTTAGGAATTTTTTTAAGTTAACCGTCATCAAGCTTTTATAAATAATAATTATTTAATCTTAATTTTACAAGCAATTTATGATGCGTTTGACTGACTCTTTTTTTTTAATTCTACTTTCTTTGTTTCTGTCTAGATAAACTTATCTGAATTTTAACCTAGATATAACTTAGCTTAGGCTAAAAATAAAAATTTTTTATTGAAAAAAGGCTAACGTTTATTACAATTTATTAACTACTGATTATTTCTCTTTGCACAGTCTTTTACTAGTTTGTTTTTCTGCCCCAGTAACTTCTTCAGCTGTATCTTTGTATTTACTACCCCTAAATAACCCGGTAGTTTGCATTAATACACTGGTACTAGCTACACTATCGACTGTATTTCTGTAATCAGCACCAGAACGTGAAGATTCTCCTTGTTGTGAAAGAAAAGTATTAATTGCATGGACTGGACCTGCTCTTTGGGTAGTTCTATTTTCAATAATTGGTTTACTTAGCGTAGCAAGCTTCCCCTCTAAGTTAATTTGCAAACGCTCACTAAAAAAAATAGGAAATTGATTAAGCGCATCTGGAGTTTCTAATAGCTGTTTTAAATAATCTTTAATATTGGAATTAGCAAAGATAGTTGCTAATTTTTCATTATCTTTCTCTCGGTAAATATCGCCCAATGAATAGTCACTATCAGCAAATTTTTGATGTAATTGCTTAGCCGCTATTAAATTATTTTTTATTTGTTTACCATAATTTGGAAAGCAAATTTCGAGATCACTATTGGTTTCTATATCTGCAACAATGCTCTCATTCTTTACAAAATCTGTTAATTTTTCTGGATCCCTCATTAAACAAAGTGTATAAAAGGAATAATCATCGTTTATCTTTGCAGCTTGCATCATCTTCACTTCTTGGACTAAGCGGTTCCAATTATCAGATAACCCATTTAATAGCAAATCTGAAGTCTTATGTAACTGTTTAGGTTTGTTTATCCGTGGATTTTCTAATAAAACGGTTTTAAAAATACTCTTACAAAATTGAAATTGTTCATCACTCGCCGCACCAATACAACTATCAACGCATTCTGCAAGATATTTATTGAGCACCGCTGGATTATCGTAATTCGCTAATAGTTGAAGCGGCGTTTCACCTTCATAGCTAACGGCATTAACATCAATACGTTTATGTGCCCAAAAATAGTTAATAGCTTCATCATCTTCACAAATAATGGCATGATGTAACGGCGTCCAACCTTGGTCATCTTTAGCGTTAATATCAGCTCCATGATTAAGTAACAAGCTGCTTATTTTATCACTTATATTTGTATTAAGCGCATAATGGAGTGGCGTATAACCTTTTTTACATTTAACTGTTACGTCTGCCCCATGCTTTAAAAGAAGCGCTACCAGATGAATTTTACCCTCTTGCACTGCAAGATGCAGCGGAGTCTCGCCTGAAGTAAGTCGCGTGTTAACTTCAATGCCACTACGGAGAAGTGAGTCCACACTAAAATAATAATCTGCCTTAATAGCAACAAAAAGAGGATAACGAGTATACTCATCTTCTACTGCTAAAGTTTGACTTGAATTATCCCTATTCATCTGCACCCTCTCTTAAACATCTTAAGAGGATAATGCCTCAACGAAAATAATTCGTCAATTAAATAACAATACCATTGATAAAAAAATTAAAATTTTTTGACTTGCTGTAGGTTATTTTTCTAAAAAGACATGCTTCTAGAAACAAAATACAATTAATTTTTTTAAATCGTATATATGCTAACTCCTTAGCAAAATAAATATACCACTTTATATTTTTGTCAAAAAGATCATATTAATATTTTTTAGACTAACTATCTCAATCTTTAATTTTATTTAAAGCATACTTGTGTCAAATAGATTAATACGTTTTAGTAACATACGCTTCTTTTATTAATGAAATTAGTAAGAAATAGTTAAACAATCTTAATAATACTCTCAATTTCTTGAATGATTTTATCAGTTAATGGCTTAGTAAAAACCTGATTAATACCAGCTTCTTTGCATTCTTTTCTCACTTCGTTTACTGCATGACCTGTCAAAGCAAAAATAGGCAAACGTAACTTATTATTTTCCTTTTCCCAATCACGATACTGTTGAGCTGCTTCGGTGCCTCTTAACTTAGGCAAACCAATATCTAGGAGCGCCCAGATAAAACTATTGTTCTGTGATGCATCTAAAGCCGCCTTGCCATCCATCGTTACAATCACATTGTAGCCTGCTTTCTCTAATAAAGTTTTAACCACACGTAAAACTATGGCGTTGTCTTCGGCAATTAAAATAGGATTTATTTTATTAGTATTTGATGTTGATGGTGAGATAATTTCTGTTTTATCTGAAAGTTTATCAGACAAAGGAAAATGAAAATGCAAAATAAAGGATGTCCCCTTCCCTTCTTCGCTAGACACTTTTATTTCGCCACCTAATACAGTCAAAATTTCCTTAACCAAATATAAACCAATGCCGTGACCACTATATTGCGCTAAATAGGGAGGATGGGCACGATAAAAATGATCAAATATTTTATTGAGTTTGTCTGCACAAATACCTATGCCGGTATCCGATATTTCTATTTCTAAATTAGCTAACTTATTTTCTATATCTAATAACTTAATACTAAAAATAATTTCGCCATTTTTAGTAAATTTTACAGCATTTGATAGAAGATTTAATAAAGCACGTTTCAGTTTAATACGATTACAAATAATAAATGGTAAATTTTTATCAAGTTCTAATTTGAATTTTAATCCTTTCGCATAGATAGAAGGTTCCATTAGCACACAAAGTTCTTTAGCAAATTCTGATAAATCTAAAGATTCTGCTTTTACAAAGTCTGCCACACGTTCGGAGTCGATGAGGTTAATAATCACATTGAATAACTCTAATAATTGGTCTCCAGCGGCATGAATCATTTGGCCATATTCTTTTGCCTTTTTGAACGAATCTAAACCCATCTTTTAAGTTCAGCAAGTCCTACTTGATAAGGATCTAGTTCTAGTATTTCCACGTCTTCTGGAAGATCATCGGAAGTTACCTTCAAAAAAAATGTGGGAAAAATAAGCCCCCAATACTTTTGCTACGATGAATTAATGTTGTAGAAAACAGAGAAAGCTTGCTGGTTTTATTTTCGAACCAATACCTTAGCCAAGGTAATGAATGGTGAGTTGATTGCGATTAGGGAGTATTCATCAAAGAGTGTCAACTAGCGTTTATCGTAGTTGTAAATTTAATCGGCCGTCAAAAAATATTTGCAGCTGAGAAACAATTAATGCCCAATTATGCAATGGCTGATACCATTTTTCCAGTATTTTTTGACAGGCACAGTAAATCAATTTAAGTAAGGCGTTTTCACTGGTAAAAGCCCCTGTATTTTGACGATGAAAACCCTCAACGATATTTGTCGTGTAAACAATACGCCGTAATTCTTCCGGATACTTAAAATACTTACTATTTTTACCATTACGACGGTTATTGAATTCCCGTGTCTCGCTAAGATGGG
>JAVHYG010000074.1 GCA_031119195.1 Rickettsiella sp.
GTGTCGGATAACGAAAACCCTCAGCATATTTCGTATATACGCTAAAAATCGGTGTAAGGTGATAATTTAAACCAAATTCCTTTCCTAGATGACTTACCTGATTACTTAAAATACCATTTGAGCTTTGTCTCGTATCAAATCTCAATCCCACAATCGTTTGCAACTTTGATGTTAAATCGAATTTATCTCTTAAAAATCCAGCATATTGTGTAGCATGCGCGCGAGGAAAATTACCCGTTGTTCCTGAATAAAGATCTTTACCGCGTTGATAAGCAGACTCCATTCCATAAGTTAGGTAATTATCACCTAGTTTAGAAGTATTTTTTAAAAATATACCGATGGTGTCAATATCAATTGCTTGAGGGAAAACATCTTTATTTTCCTCCACAGGCTTTAAGGTCTGATTGATATCGAGGTGGTATAACTTCGCTTTAAAATTAATATAAGGACTTCCTGGTTTAAACGAATAATCTAACATTTGCTGTTGTTGCAAAAGATTAAAGTTACTGAGTGAGTTTGGGTTGCTGGTATTTAATAGAGAGGAATACGTCCCTACATTCTGTAAAGATAAAATAGACAATTTCACGGTTTGATACGCATCAGGCGTTATAACAATTTTGCCTAAATACTGAAGATTATTTTGTGCTGAATATGGTAAGGTTTTTCCATTACCTAAATGTATATCGTGGAAACGATCGCCACTAATTTTAAATAATGCACTGACCTTTCCCCATTGGCTAAATACAGCTACAGTGCTTTTAAAACCAGGCGCACCGGTTTGGAATTCCTGACTTAACTCCCCACCCATTTTTTCTCCTGGACGCAGATAATCCTGCGGATCCAAGGTGGTATATTCGATAGAACCACCCATATTTCCACTGCCATAAAGACTATCCCCAGAACCGTCTACAGTAATAGACTTAAGTAACTCACTTCCAGGTAAAAGACGCATATTATTATGTCCAAAACCTCTAAATGAGTTTGAAACACCATCAATAACACTATTCAATTCATTACCTGATAAACCACGAAAAGTAGGAGTCTGATTAATAGCCAGAGGTCCACCCCCAATACTTACTCCAGCCAATTTAGACAATAATTGCTGCGTATTCATTCCAAATTTTTTAGCGACCTCAATTTTTTCATTGCCATAAGCAGTGTCAGAATTAACATTATTCTTTCTAGGTAATTGTAAGTTAGAGGGTTTTTTATCTATAGCTGCAGTCACGGTTATAAGCGGTAATGTCGTGTCTTTTGCCCATAGCGAATGAAAATAAAAAGTAAAAGCAAGGATAAAAGCAACAGAACGCCTCTGCATAAAAATACCTTATTATTTTTTTTGGGGTACATTGACAAGCATATTAATCTAAATGATAATCATTATCAACAATGAATATGGGTATTTACTTTAATTCCGCTTATTAACAAATTAGGGGGAGACATGTCAGAAAAAAAAATTGCGTTAGAGGCCCTACGATTTATGCATCAAATGTCCTATGGAACACTTGCGACACAATCCGTCGCTGTAGCAGGATATCCTTTCGGATCATTAGTTACATATTGTTTTGATTATGAAAATAAGCCAATTTTACAATTAAGTAACATCGCCCAACATACCAAGAACATACAAGCAGATTCTCGTGTCTCTTTAACGGTAGTTTTACCCCAAATAGATATTCAAGCGTCACCACGCATTACCTATTTAGGTGATGCTCACCTAGTAGAATCTCGCGCCATTGAAGAACGATATTATCGCTATTTCCCGGAGGCACGTACGTATCATGAAATGCATGATTTTAAGTTTTATAGAATAGAAACAAAAAAAATCCGTTTAATAACTACTTTTGGAAAAATTTATTGGGTAAATATTTCTGCTTTTAATAAAATAAACCCTTTTTCAGCTGATGAAATAAACATAGTAAATCATATGAACCAAAGCCATTCTCAGGCTTTACAAACTTACTGTGCTAAAGCCAGCATTGCGGCTGAAAATAAGGTAATAACATTGGTGGGATTCGACAGCACAGGTATGCATCTGCGCGTCGAACACGCACTGCATTATATTCCATTTTTAAGCTCTTTAAAAACTATTGCAGAACTTAAAAGTTATTTGATTAACTTAGCCGCGGGAACTTATGCTTAACGATTTATCAACACAATCTAGTTTTATTACATCAGAAATAATAGTAAGCAATGACAAGACTGCTACTATGAAATTTTCTTAGAGTTAATATCTTTCTCACTTCTAATAAACAAATAATCGTAACTATAGTAATACTCAATAAACGAATGTCAAATTCGATCCATTATACTAAAAAAAATTATAATTGGTTTTTTTTAGTACGATAATTGATTATAATTCTTTTAATGAAACTAACCACTTAATCCGTTATTACATCTATTACCGTAAAAAGGAGTATGTGTGTCATTTAATAGAAAAATTCGTAGTTTATTAAAAATAATTCGGCTTGGTGATTACCCAAATTAAGCACTGCTAATAGAAGAACACCAAAAACTTATTCAATTATTAGCTCCTACTTCTTCTAGTAAAGATTGCCTTGAATCCATTAAGGAAATCAAATCAAACGAGATCTATAAATTATTTAAATTATCAGAAAATTCTTACTTATTTAAAAAAATTATTAGTAAACTTTCTAATTACAAAGATGTAGAAAATATTTTAAGAGCGTCAAATATCACTTATTCACAAAACGAAATAATAGTGCTCAATAACTGCGTATATACACTAGAGTTATTAAATAGCGTAGAAACCGACTTAAAAGAGGTCGTTGAATTTTCTAAAGACGAAGGATACGAAGAAGATAATTTTTTTGAAAAACATTTTCAAGAACTAGATAACTTAAAAACAATACTTTTTTTCGATACTATTGAACAAGAAAACATTGAATGGTTTTTTAATAGTTATCTCTTCGATTTAATTGCAGCAGAACCAGAAAATTTTTCTGTTAAATTAACAGATATTTATCGATTAATGATTCATGATGTTAAGATAGTTACTAATAAAGATTTTAATGAACAACGACAAATATTATTAAATAAAAAAAACTATAGAAGGTAAAGTTTTTGATTATAAGGCTTTTTGCTCTATTTTAAATGATGAAAAACAAACAGCAACAACTAGCCCCAAAAAGCACCTAGAACAATCTGCTAGCCCCACCTTTTATAAACGACACAAACCCGCTGTAAATTTGCTACCAAGAGTAGCCCTTAAAAATAACCTAGCAGAAATTAGAAATAACCAATTAAGACATTAATCCAAATAACTAACGCATACAATTGCTATGGTACGCAATAATACACCCTTCGAACTTCGTATCTGGTAATTTTAAGCTTTTTTTGTATTGAAGTGGTCTTTTGAGCTATCTTTTTTATGGAAGTTACTCATTCATGCATTTTCACAAATTATTGATTTTACAGCCGCACTTTTTAAACCTAGACAAAGAATCATTTTCACGGACCTAAAAGCCTGACACCTAGGGCGATATAATTTCTATTTCGTAATATCAGATTATAAATTATAAACATTTTATCTAAAAAATAAACATGTGTTTTTTTTCATTTAATATCTGTCGAGATTCTTCAATTTTATTAATACAATATATATGGAAATGTAGAACTCAACGCGCAATATAGGATAATTTCATCAAAAGATTGCTTGCTCTTTCTATTTTCATATAAAATTCGTAAATAGCTAACATGAAAATGGAGATATTTCATGGTAAAAGTAACCAAAAAAATGATATTGGCAGCAATAACCGTTATTAGCCTTATCGCTCTATTTAGTTTGGCCTGGTTGTATAAAAAACCGCAAGTAGTTAACGTAAAGCCTGTTACAGTTCAAAAAATAGTCGATAAAAAGCCGCTAGCCTCTTTTTCTCCTAGCTATTCACTCAAAGAATTTATACAATTTAATAAAGAATTTGATACGCTTTTTCAGCGTAACGCGCTGTACTTTAACAATTTATTCTCACAAATTAATGATGACACACTATCAGCAACATTTAAGGAAGAGGAAGAACCTAATCAGTTTATAGTTTCTATAAACCTTGCTGGAATAAATCCAAAAAATATTAACCTATCTATTCAAAATAGAACTCTTTGCGTAATAACAAATAAAAAATCTTCACCTTACTTCTATTATCGCTTTCTATTACCAGGTACCGTGGATAGCGAAAAAATAACAGCAAAAGCAAAATACGGTATCCTAAAAATTATTATTCCAAAAAGTGAAAAAATGACTCCTAAAAGTATTGTTATAAAAGAAGAATAACCTATACCCCTCTTTTTTTTAAATTAGAGGCATTTCCTGACCATATGCAATATGGCGTGATGCATCATTATCTGGCACCCCTTACATCCACCCGTAATTTTAACACCTTCCTAGATTCAGGCTTCTATCTTTTTTTTATCGTTATCTTCTTCGCCATCAGTGGTTTAAGTAAAGTAATTGAAAATTTTTAGCTTGGTGTCATCAACAGGCTATTTCTTTTTATATTTAAATATAAAAAAGAATCCACAGTTCGCATCAAAAAAAATACTCATTTACGCTTAATTTCACTTTCTTTTTCATTAAGATCGTTTACAGAGCTAATTTAGCGTTTGAAGAAGGTATTTAAGGATTAATTAAGCTTATTTAATTAAACTATTTAGGGTGTGGGTAAAGTACCTATGCAAAATAAACAGCTACTTACAATAAGGAGTAGTATTATATGCCGCAACAAGAAATAAAGCCAGTTATTAATTTAAATTTTTCTGATCCTACTGTCAAAGAACTCACTCGTTTTACTAAATTTTTAACGGAAAATTTTAAAACCGAACCTAACCTTTCCATAACAGTAAAAGTTTTAGAATGTTTGATGTTTGTTAAATTAAATTTTTCCTGGATACGTTATGCCGTCATCAATAAAGAAAAAGATGATACTATTTATAAGTACACTCAGGATAAGGTTAAGCGGGTATTACGTGCACATAACGATATGTCTTTTCATATTATTATGTACGAAGATCCAGAAAAAGCAATTTCGGATTATAGTAATATTATTAGCGCAATAGAAAATAAAATTGATTTACTACTTGAAAATCTGGCCTATGCCAAAACCTTCATCCGTAAAATACAAGATTCTTCGGTAGGCTGTATGGAAGCTCGTTTAGAACTAGCCCTTAATTTTATTATTGACCCTACTATTCCAAAACTAGATGATCTTTTCCAAGATTTTTTTGCTGAACAAACACAATTAGGTGTTGAATCAGAAGATATCGACAAATTTATTCCACATTTAATAAAGTATTTTGTTAAAAAAATCGGCGATGAATATATATATGACGGAAAAAATATTACGCTAAGCTGGGATGAAATCAAATACTACTTGAATAATTTCTTTGGTTATGATGATGAATTAAAACCATTAAATCTTTTTAATGATGCAATAATCACAAAAAAAGAAAACAGTTATGTGTTACATTTTCCTAGCGAAAAAATGGCGGAAAAATATTTAAATCTAATACAATTATCTCTTCCTAGCGATCTTTATTTCAAATTAAAAAATACAAAAATCATAAAAACAGAATTAGTATTTCATAATAAACCAAACAAAAATTTCCTTTATACATTTCAGTTAACTGAAGAGCAAATCCATATTATTACAATATTACTCAATACTACGATTAACAATGTATTATCTCAAAAAGATTGTAACTTACTTATCTCCTCATTAATAACTACTTTAACTAATAACTTCGAAGCTATTAAACCATTAATTGAACAATACCCCGCTTTAAAAAATTTTATAATTAATACAGATGGCGACTTATTAATTCATTTTTTAGTACAAAACAATGAACTTGAACAACTAAAAGTGTTAGTGAAAACCTATCGATTCGATATTAATGCACGAATAAATAAACCAGGCACATACAAGCATGGCATGACTTCATTAAATCTAGCCTGTTATTTACAAAATGTGACTACTGAAATTTTAGAATATTTACTACAAGCAGGCGCAAATGTAAATATTCCTAGTGACAGGGGTGTATTGCCTTTAGAGCAGCTTGTGTATTCCTGTAATCCAGCTAGCAAAGTAAAAATTTTTCTTGATAACTGCAAAACTGTCCCAAAAGTCAACAATAGTTTGATTTATGCAATAAATAAAAACTCTACTGAGGTAGTAGCACAGATCTTATCAATTCCAGAAATTGATATCAATTATACGAATTCTAACGGTGAATCTGCTTTATTCGCAGCTGCTAAAATCGGTGAAATTACAAAGTTACGCTTATTATTAAATTTTGAACATATTGATTTAGAAATTTGCGATAATAATGGAAAATCGGCTATTCAAATAGCAAGAGATAATAATCATCCCGACATAGCACAATTAATTTTAAATCAACTTAAAAATAAATTAGAATTAAAGACTACTCTATCATTAAGACAAGAACATTCTTTTTTTAACTATGCACGAACCTTACATAAGGTACCCACTGAAGATTTATACATAAGCTACTTAAAAGAACTGATAACGTTTAACGAAACAGAGAAAAAAATTAATAATGTAACGCAGCTTGAGGCCCACTTCGTGCAGTCAAGAAAATTGTGGGGTGATGTTGTTTCAGAAACTTATCTAGCGAATCAGCAATATTGTCAGGAATATGCTGTTAAAGAAAAAGTTATACAACGTTTAAAAGAGATGGGGACAAAGTATCCGATAAAAACTTACCATGATGCTATGGCTTATATTCGTGAAGATTCAGTCCTTACTTTAAGTTTTGATGCAGCTTTTTTAAAACATGGACTTGTCGATTATCAACCATTAAATATATGGCAAAGAAATAATAAAACTCCCGATTATAAAAAAAATCGTGATGCTGCTGAAAGAGGACTTTTTAGCTTTCTTAGTGAACCTTTGCGTACAGCATTGTTCGACAATAAAGATGCAAGACCTCGATATGCGGCGTATTGGTTGCCTGATAAAAATACAACCCGGCCACATGCCGTAAGCTATGGCAGTTCATTTTTGGTTTTAAAAGACGTTGTGAAATTAAACAGCATTTTTTCTCCTGGCAACCCTATTGGCTTTAAAGGCGCTAATCAAAGAGATTATAAAGTATGCACTATCCATGCCTTGGAGCTGCTATTACTACAATGTCAACCAGCCACCTTACAAGCCATTATTAATAAAGTAACAATGGGTGAACTAAATGCAAATAATTATGATCAGAACGTGATTTGGGATAAAAATAAAGGGGGGCATTTTGAAGCAATGATTCCAGCATTTTATTTTTTAAACCCAGATTTCGTGGAACATATTCATATTGATTCTACTAGGTATCAACTTAACCCTGAAGAAATAGCATTTATCAAAAGTCGAGGCATAACGGTTAGCAACTCACCCACACCTCCCTATGAAGAATTAAGTAAAAAATTTACTAATGCTAAAAAAGAGGATATAAATACTTTATTGGAACAATATCCTTTACTTAGAAAAATTTTTTTGCAACAAAAACTTCCCATTCATATAGATGAATTAAAAACATTATTAGAAAGGTTAAATGATTCTGCAAATAATCAAGATTACAAACATTTTATTGAAGCATGGGAACAACTTCAGGCCAGTGGATTCATCAATGAAATCGATAGAAGTACTACCGATTATTTTAATATTTTTTCCAATACCACAATTACATTAGTCTTCGAGAAACTCGTAGAATTAAAGGACGAAAAAATTGCTAAGCTTTTTTTTGATGCTAAATTAATTGATATCGGTAATTTAGTAAATAATTTTTTGTATCCAAAATATGGTTTAACCCAGGATTCTCTCTTTTATAAATATATTAATTATACTGTCGAAAGTAAGGATGCAACATTCTTTAATTTACTGTTCAGCCAAATTCCAAAGTCACACCGAATTGATTTTGTGGAATTATTCATTAAGGAATGCCTGACTTGTTTAGAAAAAATAAACCACTTTCTGGCCTATGAAGTATTAATTTATTTAAAACAAAATAATTATCTTGATTTAGAACCAACACTCATTACGCCTGAGTCAAACACAATATTGCACGCAGTGTATGCGACGCATATTCTTTATTCACTCATGCACGGTAAGCTATTAATCCCGTCACAGATTAATTTTCTAGAAAATTTTCAACTAGAATTACTAAAAAATTTAATGAATATTATAATGAGACATCATAATAATGATGAAGTAAGAAA
>JAVHYG010000075.1 GCA_031119195.1 Rickettsiella sp.
GGCGGTCTCCAAAACCGCAGGTTGGGGGTTCGATTCCCTCCTGGCCTGCCAGATTAGAAATAAGTGATGAAGAATACAAAACTTGAAAGCAAAGCACCCAAGAAAGATATTTTTCTATGGCTAGTCATAGGTGTTGGCTTTGTGCTAGCTATCAGTGCAAATTATCATTTTTCGCAGCAAGCGCTTGCTATTCGTTTGATAGCTTGGATAATAGGAGCGATTATTCTTGCGTTCATATTTTTTTATACTACGCAAGGGCAGCGTTTTTGGTCTTTTTCGCAGGCTGCACGTGCTGAATTACGTAAAGTTGTTTGGCCAACTCGGCAAGAAACTGTACGCACTACTTTACTAGTAATGGCGATGGTCGTATTAGCAGGTTTATTTTTGTGGGCAGTAGACAGTTTTTTATTATGGGCAGTTGCATTTTTAACAAGGTAGAAGAGGGTATTTATGGTAGAAAAAAAATCAGCGCTGCATGCCCGTTCCGCAGATGAAACCACAAAAGAATCTTCTACATACCCTAAGAAATTATCGGAAGTAGTCGAAAAAAAAATGACGGATAATAAGATGCATTGGTATGTTGTTCAGGCACGTTCAGGCTATGAGCGAAATGTTTTAGAAGCGCTAAACGAGCGTATCAAGCAGCGAGGTCTTACCGAAAAATTTGGACAGATTATTGTCCCTACTGAAGAAGTGATAGAGATACGACAAGGTCGAAAGCGAAAAACTGCACGGAAGTTTTATCCTGGTTATGTATTAGTTGAAATGGAAATGGACGAAGATAGTTGGTATCTCGTTCAAAAAACGCCAGGAGTAGTAAAATTTATTGGCGGTACGAGTGATAAGCCAGTTTCTCTTAGTATGAAAGAAGTGGATAGAATTCTACAGCGCATGCAAGAAGGTGCAGACAAGCCTAGACCCAAGGTCTTATTTGAAGTAGGTGAAGTTGTACGTGTAGTAGACGGGCCTTTTGCTGAATTTAATGGGGAAGTGGAAGAAGTAAACTATGAAAAGAATCGCTTGCGCGTTTCGGTCATTATTTTTGGTCGTTCTACTCCAGTCGAATTAGAATTTGGTCAAGTTAAAAAAGCGTAGTGATATCACGTGTTGTTAACATAGATGCTTTATTTAAGAGTTTTTTCAGTCAAGCCGAATGATAAACGTGGCTTGGTTGATTTGGCGACTATGAGGACCCCTTTTATAGGGGAATTTTAGCAATAAATGGCTTCGTTTATGGATATTCATAAACTAGCTGTTAATGGGGAGCTTATTTTAAACAAGCGCTATACCCGGAGATGAAGAAATGGCAAAAAAAATTCAAGCTTATGTAAAACTGCAGGTTAAGGCGGGTGAAGCCAATCCTGCACCTCCTATTGGTCCTGCTTTAGGTCAGCAGGGAGTCAATATAATGGAATTTTGCAAGGCCTTTAATGCAAAAACACAAAATGTAGAAAAGGGTATGCCTATACCTGTAGTTATTACGGTTTATAGTGATCGTAGTTTCACCTTTACTACTAAAACTCCACCGGCTTCTTATCTCGTTCTAAAAGCAGCGGGCGTTGCAAAAGGGAGTAGTACCCCTAATAAAAACAAAGTCGGAAAAATTACGCGTAAGCAATTGACAGAAATTGCAACGATCAAAATGCCTGATTTATCGGCAAACGATCTTGAAGCGGCGGTTCGTACCATCGCGGGAACGGCGCGTAATATGGGTGTTGAAGTGGAAAGGGAAATATAAGATGGCAAAACTTACTAAGCGTTTAAAATTTATTAATGAAAAGCTTTCTACTAACAAAACAGCTTTTACTGTTTCTGAAGCAATTACCTTACTAAAAGAAATCTCTAAGGTTAAGTTCAATGAGAGTGTTGATGTTAGTATTAATCTAGGTATTGATCCCCGTAAATCCGATCAAGCAGTTCGAGGCGCTATTGTATTGCCGCATGGAACGGGTCGAACGGCGCGTGTTGCCGTTTTTGCACAAGCCGCTAATGCCGATACAGCGAAAGCAGCTGGAGCAGATATTGTTGGTTTTGAAGATCTTGCTGAAGATATTAAATCTGGCAACTTAGATTTTGATGTGTTGATCGCGACACCTGATGCAATGCGGTTTGTAGGCCAATTAGGTCAAATATTAGGCCCTAGGGGCTTAATGCCAAATCCTAAGCTGGGTACTGTAACAATGGATGTGGCACAAGCTGTTCGAAATGCTAAATCAGGACAGGTCCAATATCGTGCGGATAAAGGTGGGATTGTGCATTGTACGATTGGTAAGCTCAGCTTTGAAGTGCCACAGTTACAACAAAATTTGGAGACATTATTGACGGCAATTAAAAAAGCAAAACCAAGTACAGCAAAAGGTGTGTTTTTAAAGAAGTTGTATCTATCGTCAACGATGGGCCCTGGTTTATCGATTAGTCTTACGTCACTTGCAGAAGTGAGCTAGATTTTTTCCCCAAACCACATCATGGACTTGACTATTATTATTATTTGCGATAGAAGGGCTACCCCTCTTTAGAGAAGGGTAGCGTAAAAGATCGATCTTAACAGATCCGATGTATTTTGTTTGTTTTCTAAAGTGGATTGTCTTGAAAAGTGGAGTGTACTCGGCGTCAGTACATGAGTTTTGAAAAATAACCCATAATAAAAACAAACAAAATACTAAGGTTATTTAACGAATTCGCAGAAAGTAGGTTTTGCCTACTAACTGTCGAAGACCGTAGGTGTATTGATAGAAAAACAGTATTTGGTTTTCTATTGAGCTTAATAAAAATGGACTATCAGTATGCTTTTGTTTCCGCATCTACTTTGTAGATTGGGTTGGTTATCTCATGACTTGCTAGTAACGTGTCATGAATGGATATCTAATTAACAATTTATTTTAAGTGGGATCAAAAGCGTTTATTTCTGGTAGTTCATAGATCCTACGCAGACGGTGAACGTATATTACGGCCACCTAATAATCGTTACTCTCGTAACGACATAATAATAGGAGAAAACTTAGCGTGACATTAAGACTTGAAGAGAAGCAGGCCATTGTCGCGGAAGTCGGAAAAGTTGCAAAAAGTGCGCTATCAGCAGTAACTGCTGAATACCGTGGTTTGAGTGTGGGAGAGATGAGCCAATTACGCGTACAAGCACGTAGCTCAGGCGTGTATTTGCGCGTAGTGCGCAACACATTAGCGCGACGGGCTGTAGATGGGACCGATTTTGAGTGTCTTAAAGATACCTTAGTTGGCCCTTTGCTTATTGCATTCTCGCAACAAGAACCCGGTGCGGCAGCACGACTTATTAAGGCCTTTACAAAGCAAAATGAAAAGTTGGTAGTCAAAGCCTTAGCGCTTGATGGCCAACTGCTTCCAGTTAATGATCTTGATAAGCTTGCTAAGCTTCCGACACGTGACGAAGCAATTGCCACATTATTGGCAGTTATGAAAGCGCCTATTACCAAACTGGTGCGTACCTTGGCTGAGCCTCATGCCAAATTGGTACGCACCATTGCTGCTATACGTGATCAGCGGCAAGCGACAGGGTAAGCACAAGGTTATATGTATACTCAAAGCAATAATGGGACTTTTGGCAAGTGTCGCAAATTGGCCGCACTGCTGGAAGTTCGAGTGTGGAAAGTATAAGAAATTTTTTATTTTTTGGAGTGAATCAATATGAGTACGGCCGTTAATTCTAAAGAAGATGTATTAAATGCGATTGCCAATATGCCAGTAATGGATGTTGTTGATCTTATTCAGATGATGGAAGAGAAATTTGGTGTTTCTGCTGCAGCAGCGACCGTTGTCGCAGCGGCCCCTGCTGCAGGTGGTACAGCCGATGCTGCAGAAGAACAGACTGAATTCAAGGTTCAATTGTTAGACGTTGGTGCTAACAAAATTAATGTTATTAAAGTTGTACGCGCAGCAACCAGCTTGGGCTTGAAAGAAGCAAAAGATTTGGTTGAATCAGCTTCGCCAATAATTAAAGAAGGAATGACTAAAGCTGACGCAGAAGCGCTAAAGAAGCAGCTTGAAGAAGCGGGTGCTAAATGCGAATGTAAATAAGGTTATTTCTTTCTATCGAAAAAATGAATGCTCAGGTTTACTTGGGCATTCTCAATTATTGTTTCTACGCTATAACGTTTATTAGCGTGGGTTTTGTTTAAGTGAGTAACAATTTTCTTTTATTTATTCTGTTCTCTAAACTAGGTGAACTTTGATGGTAATTCGGACATCCCAAGCAACTGAGTCAGCGGCTAATCCTTATTCTTTTACAGAAAAAAAACGTATTCGAAAAAATTTTGGTAAACAAGCCACGATTATGGAGGCGCCTTATCTCTTAGCGACCCAAATCGAATCTTACTATCGGTTTTTACAAACGGATACTTCAACGGATGCATTAGAAGATTTTGGATTAAATGCGGCTTTTAAATCTGTATTTCCTATTTCATCGTATTCAGGCGGTGAAGCAACTTTGGAGTATATTTCTTATCGGATAGGGCAACCACCTTTTGACGTTAAAGAATGTCAGGCGCGCGGTTTAACGTATGGTGCCCCTTTACGCGTCAAAATGCGTCTTATCATTTACGATAAAGAAGCGGCTCCTGGTACAAAAAAAATTAAAAATATCAAAGAACAAGAAGTTTATATGGGCGAAATGCCGCTGATGACGGATACAGGTAGTTTTGTTATTAATGGGACGGATCGTGTTGTGGTTTCACAATTACACCGTTCACCAGGTGTGTTTTTTGAACATGATAAAGGTAAAACTCATTCTTCAGGTAAATTGCTTTATGCAGCAAGAATTATCCCTTATCGTGGTTCTTGGTTAGACTTTGAGTTTGATCCCAAAGATAATATTTTTGTTCGTATTGATAGGCGTCGTAAATTAGCGGCTACCATACTATTGCGTGCTCTAGGATTTACAACAGAAGAAATTTTAGAATTATTTTTTACTAATAATGTTTTTCATTTTAATGGCGAATCGGTTATTTTAGATTTAGTGCCGGAACGTCTACGGGGTGAAATTGCTACATTTGATATTAAAGATGATGAAGGTAATATTATTGTAGAGCAAGGTCGTCGTATTGCAGCGCGGCAAATTCGACAATTAGAACAAGCGAAAGTTAAGCAGTTGCAGCTTCCGACTGAATATTTACTTGGTAAAACTTTAGCAAAACCCGTAATTGATGTAGAAACAGGTGAGATTTTATTTGAGGCAAACACTGAATTAACGGCTGAAGCAATTAAAAAAATTGCTGAGTCGAGTATAAAAACGATTGAAACACTTTATACCAATGATTTGGATTCAGGTGCCTATATCTCCACGACCTTACGTATTGATCCTAGTCATAGTCAGCAAGAAGCGTTGGTAGAAATCTATCGTATGATGCGTCCTGGCGAGCCGCCTACCAAAGAAGCGGCAGAGGCTTTGTTTAAGAATTTATTTTTTGTATCCGAACGTTATGATTTATCCGCTGTTGGTCGGATGAAATTTAACCGACGCCTAGGACGCGAAGATATTTTAGGATCGGGTACTTTAAACAAAGAAGATATTGTTGATGTCTTAAAGGCATTGATTGATATTCGTAATGGTAAAGGTGATGTGGATGATATCGACCATCTAGGTAATCGACGTGTCCGCAGTGTCGGTGAAATGGCAGAGAATCAGTTTCGTGTTGGTTTAGTCCGTGTAGAGCGAGCCGTTAGGGATCGTTTAAGTGTGGCTGAATCTGAAAATTTAATGCCACAAGATTTAATCAATGCTAAGCCTATTTCTGCAGCAATAAAGGAATTTTTTGGCTCTAGCCAATTATCCCAGTTTATGGATCAAGTGAATCCGTTGTCAGAGATTACACACAAAAGACGGGTTTCTGCTCTTGGACCCGGTGGTTTGACACGTGAGCGTGCGGGTTTTGAAGTTCGTGACGTACATCCCACCCATTATGGTCGTGTTTGTCCAATTGAAACGCCTGAGGGTCCTAATATTGGATTGATTAATTCATTGGCTGTTTATGCGCGGACAAATCATTATGGATTTCTTGAGACGCCTTATCGTAAGGTTGAAGGTGGTAAAGTGACTCAAGAAATTCAGTATTTATCAGCGATTGAAGAAGGTAAATATGTTATTGCTCAGGCGAATACACGCTTAGATAACCAGGCTAAATTGATTGATGACTTGATTCCTTGTCGTCATCGTAATGAATCAATACTGACAACGGCGGATAAAGTGAATTATATGGATATTTCACCTTCTCAGGTTGTATCGGTTGCTGCCTCTTTAATCCCTTTCTTAGAGCATGACGATGCAAACCGAGCCTTGATGGGTTCTAACATGCAACGGCAAGCGGTTCCTACCTTGCGTACCGAAAAACCCTTAGTGGGAACAGGTATGGAACGTAAAGTAGCTATCGACTCTGGCGTTGTTGTCGTGGCAAAACGTGGTGGCTTCATTGATTCTGTCGATGCGGGTCGCATTGTTGTTCGTGTAAATGATGAAGAAACAGTTGCTGGTACGGCGGGTGTTGATATCTATAATCTGACTAAATATACACGTTCCAATCAGAATACCTGCATCAACCAACGTCCATTAGTGAATAAGGGAGATATCATTAAAAAGGGTGATGTATTAGCCGATGGACCTTCTACTGATCTAGGTGAGTTAGCATTAGGCCGTAATTTGCTAGTCGCCTTTATGCCTTGGAATGGTTATAACTTTGAAGATTCTATTTTAATTTCAGAACGGGTTGTTTCCGAAGATCGCTTTACGACGATTCATATTGAAGAATTAACCTGTATTGGGCGCGATACAAAACTAGGTGCTGAAGAAATTACTTCGGATATTCCTAATGTAGGTGAAGGTGCTTTGTCTAAACTTGATGAGTCGGGGATTGTCCATTTAGGCGCATGGGTTGAAGCAGGTGATATTCTCGTTGGAAAGGTTACACCAAAAGGCGAAACTCAATTAACACCAGAAGAAAAATTATTACGTGCTATTTTTGGTGAAAAAGCCTCAGATGTTAAAGATAGTTCCTTGCGCGTGCCTTCAGGTATGCGTGGCACGGTGATTGACGTACAAGTATTTACACGTGATGGTTTAGAAAAAGATAAGCGTGCTTTGAGTATCGAGGAAATGGCATTAGAAAAAATTAAGAAGGATTTATACGATGAGTTTCGAATTTTAGAAAATGATTGTTACCAACGCTTAGAAACTTTATTAGTGGGTGCAGTTGCTAGTAGTGGCCCAAATAAACTTAAATCGGGTAGTAAAGTAACGCTTGAATATTTGAGCACACTGGCTAAAGATCAATGGTTTTCTGTCAGTTTACGTGATGAAGCGACAAACCAACAATTAGAGGCGGTAGCAAAACAACTTGAAGAAGCACGTTTATCTTTAGAAGAAAAGTTTGAAAATAAACGCAAGAAAATAACCCAAGGAGATGATTTAGCACCTGGAATTCTCAAGATAGTTAAGGTTTATTTGGCTATCAAACGTTGTATCCAACCTGGGGACAAAATGGCAGGGCGTCATGGAAATAAAGGGGTTATTTCGACGATTATTCCTGTTGAAGACATGCCCTTTATGGAAGATGGGACGCCGGTAGATATTGTGTTGAATCCTTTAGGCGTTCCTTCACGTATGAATGTGGGTCAGGTATTAGAGACACATTTAGGTTGGGCAGCAAAAGGTTTAGGTTTAAAAATTGGCAAAATGCTCGATACAGAAAAAAGTATTAAGGAAATAAAGACATTTTTAGGATCTATTTATAACGACAATAAGCAAATAGCACAAAAAGTAGATCTTGATAAATTATCGAATGAAGAAGTGTTAGAACTTGCACAAAATCTGCGTAAAGGCGTTCCGATGGCGACACCTGTTTTTGATGGTGTTACAGAAGCAGAAATAAAGCGCATGCTGCGCTTAGCTGATTTACCTGCGTCGGGTCAAACCACACTGTACGATGGTAGAACGGGCCAACGTTTTGAACGACAAGTCACCGTTGGTTATATGTATATG
>JAVHYG010000076.1 GCA_031119195.1 Rickettsiella sp.
GTGTAACCCTCACCACTACTTAATTTGTGTTGCCAACTAGCACGATGATGGTTAAAAATATTTTTCTCTTACCCTCGCACAACTATCAACACGCCTAAGTACATTAGGTATACTTTAAAAACTTGTTTAAACGACATACGCCTTTTCGCTTGCTGAATCTGGTTATCCAGCACCATCGAGAAAACGCAGTATGCATTGCAGCCACTAGTATAGTTAACATTAGGAAATAATCAACCTATCCTTTCACAATTTATTTGATCAAAAATAGAACAATAAAAACTAAAATGAGGATTACCCACAGATTCTGTGAATAACTTTGTGGACAGTATTTGGGTAAAGGCTTGAAAAGCTTGATTTATAAGTCATCATTACAGTTTGTACAAGCTTTACACAAAAGAAAAAAACTATCTTTTTTCAAATAGTTATATTAAGTCAATCAGAAAATTATTTTAATCTCTGTTAAGCTTAGAAAAAATAAATCAAACTAATGCAAGTTGTGCAAAAGTCAGTTATACATCCCAAAATAAGTTGGCATTGTCAAGAGAAAAATGATGGAAATTTATAATAAACTCTTCAAAATTTTGAAGCATGACGATCTCATACTTACGCCTAACAAACGTTTAATTAGTTTTTTACATAAAAGTTATGCTACTTACCAACAAACACAAAATAAAATTGTTTGGCCTTCACTGTTAATTTTGCAATTAGAAATTTGGATAACATTACAATGGGAAAAACAACTTATTCAAACTTCTATTTACCCTTACCGCTTGTTAACAACAAATCAAGAACGAGTTATCTGGCAATCCATCATTGAAAAATCTGCTATTAATTTTTTAATGCCCGATCAAATTGCAAAAACAGCACAACAAACATGGCAGCTCTGTAACCTTTGGCAACTTGACTACAGCTTCGCCCAATTTGAACAAACCAGTGAAGCTCAGTGCTGGAAAGCATGGGCAAACTATTTTATATCGTTTTGCCAAGAACACGCTTGTATCGACATGACACGCGCAACAAGCTTTTTAATAGACTTATTCAGAAAAAAAAATCTAAAACCACCTAGTCGACTATTTCTTGTTGGATTTGATGAAATTAGTCCACAAATCAAAAAATTATTGCAGACACTAGAACAAGTAGGTTGTGAAATTTCACAGTTTTCTATTTCTGAACCCAAACCCTGTGTTAGACGTTTAGTTTTACAAAATACTGAAATCGAATTACAAACAATGGCACGCTGGGCTTATCAACTTTGGCAAGCGGGAAAAAAAAATATCATCTGTGCAATTCCTAATTTGCTAACGATTCGTTCACAAGTCATTGCAACATTTACTGAAGTATTTACTAGTTTAAATCCAATTCCTATGGAAACTTACCCATTCAATATAGCTGCTGGAAGAAAACTTAGTGAATTTCCGATTATACAAACAGCATTATCTATCATTCAATTAAAAACAATAATACCCTTTAATAAAATCAGTAAGCTCTTACGCTCTCCTTATCTTGGCTATGCTGATGATGAGCAATCCAGTCGTGCACAACTCGATATTTATTGCCGTCGGTATTTAGAAAGCACTATTAGTTTAGAGCAACTCATAGAGATCAGCCAACAACAACACTGCCAGCAATTAAGTCAATTACTAAAGCAACTTATTTCTAACACTCAGCTAACTGTATCTAAACAACTGCCTAGCCAGTGGGCTGTTTATTTTAGTAAAAAAATCCAAATCCTAGCTTGGCCTGGTCAACGTCAATTACTGAGCGAAGAGTTCCAATTAATTGAGCGCTGGACTGCATTACTTGAGGAGTTTAGTACTTTAGATTTTATATTAGGTGAAATCAGCGAAGAAGTTGCTTTGCAACAACTTAATTATTTAGTCGATGACACACTTTTCCAAGCAAAAACGAACCATGAGCCATCCATCCATGTATTAGGATTTTTAGATACCGCCGGCTTATGTGTAGACAACATTTGGATCATGGGTTTAGATGATAAATCGTGGCCAACAACAGCACATCCCAATCCTTTCATTCCTTACATATTACAACGTAAACAGGGATTACCTCATTCATCCTATGAACGAGAATTATATTTCGCCTCATTACTCAGCCAACGTTTATTAAACAGTGCTCAAACAATTGTTGTGAGTCATTCCGCTCAAGCACAGCACTCAGAACAAGGTTTACGACCCAGTGCACTAATTACCTCTATTCCTTCTATTGAAATAAGCGATTTAGCATTGCCCGCATACCAAACACTAAGCGAATCCATTTGGGCAACGCGATCCTGGGAATATTACAGCGATGATCTAGCGCCAGCATTGCAACCCCATGAGTTAACTTCCGTCGGAAGTCAGCTTTTTAAATCACAAGCCGCCTGCCCCTTTCAAGCATTTGCTCTGTTTCGCTTAAAAAGCCATTTTTATCCATTCCCACAAACCGGATTAAATTCCATCGATCGAGGCATTCTGCTACACAATGTTATGGAAACACTATGGAACTTACTAACGAACCAAACCACTTTATTAAAACAAACGGATCAATCGTTACAGTTACTTGTTAAACAATCAGTTACTCATGCAATGAAAGAATTTAGTAAAAAACGACCATTTACTTTTAAAAAGCAATTTATAGAAATAGAACAGGAACGTTTACAACAACGCTTAATGAAATTGATACTATTAGAAAAAAAGCGGCCCACTTTTAATAACGTCACCCATGAAAAAAAAGAAAATTTTACATTCCAGCAATTATCATTACATTTACGTATCGATCGCTTAGATACACTTCCCGATGGCAGTACAGTTATTATCGATTATAAAACAGGTACGCCCACAAAATTTAATTGGTTTGAGGAACGATTAGATGAACCCCAACTAGCATTGTATTGTTTGTCTCAACCCTCAGCAAAAGGCTTTGCGGTTATTCACATCCGTAGTAATACTATTGAAATTCAAGGTTTCAGTGAAAAAGAAAATGGCCTTTCTCAATCAATCTCTTTCAAGAAAGATAAAAGTTTGCCTCAAAACTGGTCAGAATTATTGCTATTTTGGAAATCAGCATTAGAAAAACTTGCTCAACAATTTCAAAAAGGGCTTGCGAAAGTTGACCCTAAACAAGGAACGAATACCTGCCGTCTTTGCCCTCTTCCTCTTTTTTGTCGCGTAAACCACCATGAAAAATCTGAATGAACAAGATGCACTTGCGCGTGAACAAGCGCTTAATCCCCTTCAATCGTTTATCGTCCAAGCACCCGCTGGATCAGGAAAAACTGAATTATTAATACGAAGATATTTGGTATTACTCGCTCAGGTTCGTTTTCCCGAAGCTATTATCGCCATTACTTTTACGCGCAAAGCAGCGGCTGAAATGCGAGAAAGAATACTCAATGCCCTAGAAATGGCAGCTCATCCCGTTAATCCTTCGGATAAAGATGAAATACGTCGTTTGCTGGCTAAAAAAGTATTAATACACAATAAAAAAATGAATTGGAATTTATTGGCAAATCCCAATCGCTTACGTATTCAAACCATCGATGGCTTTTGCCAAACATTAACTCGGCAGATGCCCTTACTTTCTTCTTTAAGTGAACAGCAAACTCCTACAGATAATCCTGAGTTTCTTTATCGTCTAGCCGCGCGAGAACTTATTAACAGCTTAGAAACAAAAGCACCCTGGCAAAAAGCCTTGTTATTTATGCTTAAACATCTAGATAACGATTTTAATTATCTCGAAACCTTACTGGGTGATCTATTAGCCAATCGCGAACAATGGCTACCCTATTTAGCTAATCATGACCCTACTCAACTACGAAGCTACTTAGAAAAAAATTTACATGACATCAATCAAGCATGCATTGAAGAACTCAAACGGCTCATACCTGTAGCTTTACGTCAAGAACTCAGTGAATTATTAAACTTTTCCAACTTTCAGTCTGAAAAAAAGCTTATAGAAAACACAGATGATATAAATTTTTGGAAAAGTGCACAGTGTTTATTATTCACAAAATCTGATGAATGGCGTAAAAAGTTAAGCCAAACGGAAGGCTTTCCCACTTCTGATAAAAAAAATAAAGCTAAAAAAGAATACTATGCCGGAATGAAACAAAGAGCGAATCATTTGATTCAGCAATTGCAAAATCAATCCGGTTTACGTGAAGCATTCATTGACTTGAAAAATGTGCCTCCATTCCGTTATAGTGACTTACAGTGGGCAGCACTTACTGCTTTATTTAAACTTCTACCGGTACTAGTCGCACACCTAAAACTCGTATTCCAGCAACATCAAAAAGTAGACTATACTGAAATTCTTCTCTGTGCATTAGCCGCGTTAGGTGATGAAGAAAGCCCAAGCGATTTAACACTTTCTTTAGATTATCAAATCGAACATATATTAGTAGATGAATTTCAAGATACATCCATCGCACAATTTCAACTAATTGAAAAGCTTATCAACGGTTGGCAAATCGGTGATGGACGCAGTCTCTTTTTAGTCGGCGATCCAATGCAATCGATTTATCGCTTTCGCAAAGCAGAAGTCGGTTTATTTTTACACGTGCGACAAAATGGCATCGCAAATATTCCATTACAAGCGTTAACTTTATCTGTCAATTTTCGTTCTAATCATGCAATTATTACTTGGATCAACTATTGTTTTAGTAAAGTATTACCCCAAACCGAAAATATTAATCGCGGTGCCATTACTTTTTCACCCGCTATTTCCTTTCATCCCATATCAAATGAAAAGTCGGTTGAAACCATTTGGTTTAACAACACCTATACACCCACCGCTGAAGCCAATAAAATTATTACGATCATTCAGAAAATTAAACGACAAAATCCTCAGGATTCCATTGCAATTTTAGTTAGAGCACGAACACACCTATACAGTATATTGCCCGCTTTACAATCCGCTTCAATTCCTTACAATGCAATAGAAATCGAAACCCTTGCTGAAAATTCGGCCGTACAAGATATTTTGGCATTAACACGCGCTTTGTTACATTTAGGTGACCACATTAGTTGGCTTGCGCTATTACGTAGCCCTTTTTGTGGTTTAGATTTATGTGATCTCTATCAAATTACCCAATTTACCGGTCATAATTATTTTAATGCAACGATTTGGCAGCAATTAACATGCTTTGAAAACATACGTTTACGAACAGAAACTAAACAACGTTGTCGTCGTATTGTGCCAATTTTACAACAATGTTTACACGAAAAAGATAGATTGTTACTGACTGTATGGATTAAGAAAACCTGGTTAGCCTTAGGCGGTCCTACAACATTAAATAATCCTAAAGAAATATCCCATATAGAAACGTATTTAAATTACTTAGAAAAAAAGATTCACACCGAAGGTGATCAATTTGATCTCTTTGAATTAGAAGCAGAACTTTCTAAAATAGTCACACAAAGCAATACCAAACTTGCTGATCATGTCGATATCATGACCATACATAAGGCAAAAGGTTTAGAATATGATCACGTCATTTTGCCCTGTCTGCATCGCAAAGGAAGTCATGATAAGGCTAAATTATGGTTACACCAAGAACGGCTTTCATCTAAAAATATAAAAGATTTTCTAATTGCGCCTATTAAAGCCAGCCATGAAAAAGAAGACTCTCTGTATAATTATCTCTTAGGTGAAGAAAAGCAAAAAACAGCTTATGAATTAACACGTTTACTCTACGTAGCCAGTACGCGCGCAAAAAAATCCTTAACATTACTGGGAATGTTAGGTAAAACAATATACGAGCCAATAAAGCCAAACCATTCAAATAGTTTACTGCATCATTTATGGTCAGCACTAACCATAGACACAGATGAAATTTTATCATTTAGCAATTACACTGAAAATAAATTAGAGACAAGTCGTTTAGTAAAACGTTTACTGTCCGATTGGAAAAATCCTAGCATTCTAGTCCCTGAAATAAAAACTACCCCGCCACTCAATCAATTTACTTATCAATGGACCTATAATTTAGCCAGAATAATAGGAACAGTGATTCACCGTTTACTGTATCAAATAACTTTAGATGGCTTAGACCACTGGAAAAAGTTAGATTTTTCAAAAGAAAAGTCACGCATCCTACGATTATTAGAGCAAAACGGTATTTTACCCTCTCAAAGTATTGCAGCTTACGAAAAAGTAAAAAAAACATTAAAAAATGTTATAAATGATCCAAAAGGACGTTGGATTTTAAGTCAAGAACATCAAAAAGCCTATTCAGAATATGCTCTAACCCTATCAGAGCATACTAAGCTACAAAATATCATTATCGATCGTACTTTTATAGATAAATTTGGAGTTCGCTGGATTATCGACTATAAAACAACACTACATCAAGGCCAAGATCTCACTTTTTTTTTAAATCTGGAAATGCAACGACATAAAAAACAACTTGAAAGGTATGCAAACGCTTTTTCATTAGATCCACAATTAAATAGAAACAACGGCATACAATTAGCACTTTATTTCCCAGTACAAACCCTTTGGTGTGAATGGGAATACACAACTACTTTAGAAACCACATCAGCAACTAGTCTTTGAATCAAGCGATCTATATTTTGTATTTTTTTTAGTGCGTAATCTGCTAAAATTTGTTTATATTTTAAGGAACTAATATTTTTATCAAAAAAAGTTTGAATTTTTTCTATTAAATAACCTAGCGCAGGTTGACCATTGTACTAGGATGGAAGAAAAACGTTATTTTTTGAGTATCGTAACGGAGCTTGCTTCGTTTAGTAAGAAAACGTAGAAAAATAACTTTCTTTAGCCATCATCGTGCAATTGGTAACAAGTCTTAATAAAAAAGAGTAGCCACAATGGATAAAAAGTCTATTCAAGAAAATAACAGCACAAAACATAAAAAAAATAATATCAATGATAAAAATTTACGTTTTCTTGATAAAAAACAATACTCTAACCAAAAAAAAATCGAAAAAATAAGTCAAGATATATTTATTTTAAAGAGAGAAATTAACGATATCGCTAGAGTAATAAAAATAAACCGAGATTACCCTGGCATCTATTATAAAAAAGTAGACCATCTAGCAAATAAATTTTCTATTGTAAGTAAACAAATAAAGCTTATTATATTAAAATTAATGCTTAATCTTCATAAAAAGCAAAATCGACGTTTAAGCAAAAAGATTAATGCACAAGTTCAATAATCTCGTTAATCTGTTTACCTATCATCATTTTCTCTTGCTAATAAATTTCATGATAACTATATCTTATTTAGACTTATATAACTAAAGCACATATATCGTAAAAAATTATTATTTAATATTGCTATATAGAATGTACTTAAGTTATAACTACAGAACATTTTGTTAGAAATGACTTATTCAGAGCAAAAAGGGAAAATTATGCTCGATACCGATAAAGAAACATGCAGTGAAACCTATCAAACTAATTCTATAAATTTACACTCATTAATAAACTTTAAAGATATTATTAAACCACTTATTCTGCATCCTAGCATTAAATCCGTATGTGAAATAGGAATTGAAAGCTTCAATTTAATGCACTGGCTTATTTCAATTTCAAAAAATAAACGTTTTTATTATTATGGAGTTGACCCAACAATTGAAGCTACCCCTATATTTCACGATAAGAGTAAGTTTTTTAAAGAAAGCTCATTGATTTATCTCAACCGCGAAGAAGCAGAT
>JAVHYG010000077.1 GCA_031119195.1 Rickettsiella sp.
GCTTTACAGTCTTAAAACTTTATTTTTTTTGATTCTGTGTTTTTAAAATATATTTTTTTAGTGATATGGATATTGAAAGAGCTTGCTCTATCGCGCGTCTTTACTTATAAATTAGCTAAAAAATTATTTTATCTTTTAATAAATCCTTAAGTTTCTTCATGTCTAATTTTTAAAGAAGTAAATAGTTTCTTATAATAAATTTCAGAACAATTAGAATAGGATAATCTTATGCAAAGTTTCACTGGCGAACAAGAAAAATATTTAGCGGATTTCAAGTATCAGTTAGAACAAATTAAGAGTTTATTTAATAGATTAAGTCCGTTTCAAGATAATACGGAAATGCGTAAAGTTGCTAATGCCTTGTCTAGGAGAAAAACCCTTATAGAAGTAAAAATAAAGTTTATAAAGGAAAATGAATTTTCAGGTTTTTTAGCAGATGCATGTAATGAGATAAACAATGCTATTGAATCTTTAAAAAATTACTATGAAGTAAAAATAAAAAAACTACATGCTATTTATTCTATGTATGAAAAAGAAACTCTGAATTCTAATGTCCATACTTTACTTAAATATGTAGTAAAAGTTAAAACTAGTCTAGAGGAATTTATTAAGCACAATTATTTTATAGAAGCACTTCAATATGAACCTGAGCTTAAATCCCGGCTTGAGGTATTAACAAAAACACTGCTTACGAAAGTATCGGCTTGTGCTGAGATTTTGGAACTGGAATTACTTCAATCAAAAGAACCAAAACCAAGGAATGCTGATATTCAAAAGGTTTTTGAAAATTTTAATATATGTATAAATGGTTTAGAAGCTAAATGTAAAAACACGATTGAGTCTCTAAAGCAACAAACTGATAATTTGCTAAATTATAAGGAAGTGTTTGCATTGGCAGAAAATAAGTCAGTGCAAACAATTATTTCTGGAGAAATACACTCAGCGAATATAATTTCAGCCGTTCGAGATACTGCTCAAGAAAAGCCAAAGTTTTTAGGAAAGTTTTTTAAGTTCTTTAGAGCCTCCGTGCCTGATGCTGTTCAGATAAATGCGGAGGAGGCCAAAGAAAGAGAATTAGATTTACAACTGAGAAATTAGTCGTAATTTCTTATAACTTCTAATTGCAAAAAAATAAAAAGAATAAAGAGATGTTACTATGTTTGGTTTTTCGTTAAAAAATATTAATGATTTAAATAAAAATTATTTGAATCCATTCGCAGCGAGCAAGGCCAAAATAACCAGAATAAAAATGTTAGGCGATAGTTTGAGTGATGAGGGAATAAAATATCTTGAGAAAATTGCCTGTTGTATTCCATTCCGTTTGTTTTTAGATAAATCGCCTTATGATGAGTTTACTAATGGTTTTGTGTGGTCAATTGCGTTTATTAATAGATTAAAATTTGAAAATAGGAAAAAAAATAAAGGGATGAAGAATGCAAATTTACTACCTATTGGAGGTAAATTTGTTTTTTTTAAGAATAAAGCAGAAGGTGGTGCTACTTCCTATAATTACCGTAGCTTTTGGAATATGTTTAAATATTTCAAAGGTTTTTTTATGAGTTTATTTTTAGGTAATATACAGAAGCAAGCAAAGCATCTGCAGTCTGAGGATGGTTTTAAATCGGATGATTTGACGATTTGTTTTGCAGGGGCTAACGATCTTATAACAGTGGCGTATCCAAATAAAGCGGGAGCAGAAAGAGCGGTTCAAGGGATTGTGGATATGCTAAAAATTGTAACTAAAGGAAAAAATCCTACAGAGCTAGGCTGTAAAAATATCCTGTTAGTTTCATTACCGGATATTAGCAAAATGCCTAAATTTTTAAAAAAAGCAGTTAAAGAGAGAAGGGAAATTAGTGAAGCATGTCAAGTGTTTAACGATGAAATTAACGCACTAAAGGAGCAGTATCGCTATGTGGACTTTAGTTTTTGTGATATTTATGTAGTAAAAGATAGATCGGAAATAAAACCAGAAACTATTTGTAAGAATGCAATAGTTTTTGCTGGTACAGGTTCGATTAGAAAAATTTATTTTATAGAGAACAAAAAATTTATTGAAAAAGATGGGAAACTATTGTTTATTGATAAAGAAATATCAAAGCAGCAGCAAAAGCTGCTCGCGTTACCTGTTAAGCTTAAAGGCAGCTCGGAAATAAATGAGGAATCTAAACTGAAAAGAACAGTTGATAACAATGATACTTTGGATAAATTAGTATTTGAATCAGCGGCACAGGCAAATTTGAATGTAAACATTGAGATATACCCTGCTGCGGAGATGTTTGATGAGATATATAGAAATCCAGAAGCTAATGATCTTACTAATGGCTGTGCTATTTATTATTGCGAGAATAAAGATGAATTAAATGTAGAAAAATTGAAAGAAAATGCCGTTATATTAATGCCGATGATAGGGGAAGCTAATCAGTACCAACTTTGTCTTTTTCATGATAAGGAAATGATTATATGTAAGGACTTAAAATTAAATTTTTCCGAAGATGAAAAAAATGAGTTAAATAAAAAATTAAGTAAAATGTTATATCCTGAAGCGGATAAAAGACTAATTAAATTGATCGGTAGTGAGGATGTGCACTATACATGGGAAACGAGTATTATTCAGCGTTCGGTAAAATGCTATGAGAAAGTATTTGGCAAAAAAATAAAATTGGCAGATAGCCTTGTTACTATATTACAAGCATTAAAAGCAAAGTTTCCAGGTATGGAGAGGGGTTCATGGGATGGCTTACATCCTAGTGAACTTGTGCATTTCCTGTTTGCAATAGGAATGGATCAGTTTTTTAAATACCACTATGAAATAGTCAGTCCTAGAAGGTACTATGACGATATGACAATTGAAACGAATAAAACTACGGAATCTAAATTGGAATCGCAATTACCATCAAAATCTTATGAAGCTCCCGAGTTTAATGAAATGCCAACAACGCGAAATAGATTTCGGGGTTAATTCTGTTTTTAGTCAGTTAACACCATTATTCGTTAACGAATAACCTCATTCGTTAAAAAAACTATTCTTTGACGAAAGAGACTTAGCTGATTAGACTAGCCGGTCTATGACTAGAAAAGAATTTATACTCATTCTCGAGGGCAGCGAGGAAATTGCTCCTTCAGTTAAACACCTTACCTTTCGTCGTGAAGATGGCGAAGCTTTTAGTTTTGTTCCAGGGCAATTTATCACGCTGCATATTTCTACGCCAGAAAAAGTCTTACGGCGTAGTTATAGCATTGCCAATAGTACACATGAACCTAGTGATACAATAGAATTTGCTGCTTCTTATGTTCCAGAAGGGACGGCAAGTGATCTTTTATTTTCGATGCGATTAGGGGATAAAGTGACGGCAACGGGTCCTTTTGGTCGTTTGACGCTAAGAGACGAACAGCCAGGCCGTTATATCTTTGTTGCCACTGGGACAGGTATTACACCTTATCGAACTATGTTATCTGAACTTGCCTATCGATTTAAACATCATCCTTGTTTCAAAGTCGTTATATTATTTGGCGTACGTAAACCCGAAGATTTATTATACCGTGAAGAATTTACGGCATTTGCAGAAAAAAATGCTTGGTTTGAGTTTCGTGCATACTACAGTCGTGCCCAATTAGAATCACCTCTACCGTATGAATATGAAGGTTATGTACTTAAAGCCTTTAGTGAGATAGAACCGAATCCCAAACAAGATATTGTTTATTTATGTGGTAATCCGAATATGGTAGATCAAGTTTTTTTTCTCTTAGCGAATAGCTATAATTTTCCATCCGATATAATTCGGCGCGAAAAATATATTTCCTCAAATTAATTTTTACTTTAAACCTCTTGGAAATTTTCGATTTGGTCTAAAATCGACACCATTGCTATTGCCGTATCAACTGCGTCAGCCCCATTAATAATACGAGCAGATGCTTGCGCCTCGTCGTCAGTGGTCAATACGCCAAATATGACTGGGATGCTTACTTCTAAAGCTACTTTTTGACAAGCATAGCTAACTTGTTGACAAACGTAATCGTAATGATCTGTTTCACCACGAATCACAGCGCCTAAACAAATAATTGCAAAATAATTAGCTTCTGAAATAGCTAATTGTTGCGCTGTAAGACCGATTTCAATTGCGCCTGGTACTTTAACGACGGTAATGCGTTCTTCAGGAAAATTAAGTGCTTCCAAACGTTCTAATGCACTTTTTAATAACATATCAGTAATTTTATTATTAAATTGACTGACGACTATAGCTAAATTAAATTCTTCTTTAAGCTCCGTAAAACAAACAGGTTTTGGAGAAATTTCTTTGATTATTTTCATAAATAATTATCCTTTTTATAGATTAAGAAGATGCCCTAACTTAGTTTGTTTAGTTTTTAAGTAAGCATAATTTGTTTTGTTTGGTTTAACAATTAATGGAATACGTTCTACTACTTCAATACCTTGCTGTTCTAAATCCGCTATTTTTTGTGGATTGTTAGTGAGTAATTTTATTTTAAAAAGCTTAAGTTGGCGGAGAATTTGTGCTCCTATCCAATAATCACGCTCATCACTGCCAAAACCTAATTTTTGGTTGGCTTCTACTGTATCAAGACCTTCATCTTGCAAAGCATACGCTTTAAGTTTATTCAATAAACCAATACCACGACCTTCTTGACGTAAATAAAGCAGTATTCCACCTTGTTGATTAATGTGATGCAGTGATTCATGAAATTGCCAGCCACAATCACAACGTGCTGAACCAAAAAGATCACCGGTAAAGCACTCGGAATGTATACGTACCAAAGTGGGTTGGTCGCTTTGATCAGGCTTTTCTTTAATAACAGCTAAATGGTGGTGTTGATCAAGACAACTTTCAAATAGTTTTATAGTTAAGTCGCCATAGTTTTCGGTGGGCAAACCAATAGAGGTAATTTCTTTAACTAGGGATTCTGTTTGTAGGCGATGGCGCATTAATTCGTGGATTGATAGTAAGGTTAATTGATGATGTTGCGCAAATCTTTCCAGGTCAGGAAAGCGCGCCATACTGCCATCAGCATTCATTATTTCACAAATAACGGCTGCTGGTTTTAAGCCAGCTAAACGCAGTAAATCTGTGCTGCCTTCAGTTTGTCCCATACGTTCGAAAATTCCTCCTTTACGTGCGCGTAAAGGGAACATATGGCCAGGAGTAACGATATCTTTAGGACCGCTTTGCGGATCTATTGCCACCTTTATCGTATGGGCTCTATCAGCAGCTGAAATTCCTGTGGTGACCCCTTTAGCGGCTTCAATGGATACGGTAAAAGCTGTATTAAACAGATTAGTGGCGCGCTTTGCCATCATAGGTAGTTCTAAGCGCTGAATATCTTCCTCAAGTAATGCCAGGCAAATTAAGCCTCGAGCATGGTGTGTCATAAAATTAATGGCATCAGGGGTTACTTTATCGGCAGCAAGTACGAGATCGCCTTCATTTTCACGGTTTTCGTCGTCAAACAGAATGATCATCTTACCTTGACGCAGGTCCTCTAAAGCACGATGGATTGTAGAAAAAGCAGGCGTTTTCATTTTGAATTTATTGTTACTATATATAAAAAAGTATTATACCCTTATTTTGTGTACCAATTGAACTCAAAACACACGTCTGGCCCTAAAAAAATAGGAGAAGCTGATTTTGATGTAGATAATACATCCGGATAGGTAAAGGCAATTTGCGCTGTTTGACCTAGCCAGTAGGGGGCTACATAAATAAAAGCACGTTGTAATAGCTGATTTATAGCAAAGCTTTGTAAGCAATGTCCACCAGCCTCTATCCATAAATCATGATAGCCATCTTTTCCAATTTGTTTAAGAGCTTCTAATAAATTAAGCCCTTGATTACTATGCTTGATAGGGACAAGACGCACATTGTTTTGAATATGTTTTTCATGTTTTTTTTTATCTAAACCGGCTTTGTAAAAAATGGTAACATTTTTTGCTTTATTGAAAACATTTGCCAGTAATGGCGTATGTAATTCACTATCTAAAATATAAACCGGTTTGGCAATATTTTCAGTATGTGTACGCACATTTAATAAAGGATTATCATTACAAATCGTTTTTACCGTGGTTAAAAGTGCATCTGCTTTTTTACGTTGTTGATGTGTAAAGTGTTGTGCAATTTCACCCGTTAGTTGTATACGTTGTCCATTCTGTCCAGCAATTTTTCCATCTAAACTTATGGCAAGTTTTGCTGTAACAAAAGGTCTTTTATGTTGCCACCAAAATTTATAGCTTGTATAAAAACGATCAATTTCTGGAATTGGGTGATAAGTACAGCTAATGCCTGCTTGTTTTAGTATTATATCCGTTTGATTTTCGACAGCGGGATTGGGATCTCGAAAACCATAAATGACTTTCGCAATACCTTTTTCAATCAATAGTTGTGTACAAGGAGGAGTTTTTTTAGCTGTATGGCAACATGGTTGCAAGGTCACATACAATGTGGCATCTTTTGCAAGCTGGCTATCAATTTTATTTAAAGCTTCTGCTTCGGCATGTGGGAAACTACTTCCTAAATGGTAACCACTTGCAATAATTTTTTTATCTTTTACTACAATTGCGCCGACACAAGGATTAGGTGCGCAAAAACCACGGTGCAATTCCGCAAGGCTTAATGCTTGTTTAAGATAATCTATTGTTAATTTATTCACATTGATAATGCATGGACTAATTTTTCATGGAGAGACTCAAATCCGCTATTACTCATAATAATAATGTGATCATGTGCGTGGGCTTCTTTTGCCAGCGCTTGCACAAGTGCAGAAGCCGAATCGCAAATCTGTATAGGAATAGTAGCAGTATGTAGACATTCCTTAATATTCCAATTCTGAGGTTGTATTAACCATACCTTATCGGCATCTCTTAGCGAAGGGCCTAAGGTTTTGTTGTGTACTCCTGAACGCATTGTATGTGTACCACATTGTAAAATCACTAAAATTCGTTCTTTACCGACATGCTGGCGTAACCCGGCTAGTGTAGATGCGATAGCTGTCGGGTGATGTGCGAAATCATCATAAATAGTTATTTTATTTATTTGTTTGTAAATTTCTAAGCGCCGCTTAATGCCTTGAAATCTGTTTAATGCAGCAATTGCTGTGCTTGGTTCAATACCTATATGGTTTGCAGCAGCAATGGCGATAAGTGCATTAGAAACGTTGTGTTTGCCAAGTAAATTCCAGTCGACGTTCCCTTTTATTTTATCTTTAAAAAGCACTGTAAAGTGGCTTGCGTCAGATTTTAGTTCTGTTGTTTGCCAAGCTGAATTCGCTCCTATGTATTCGACAGGGGTCCAACACCCTTTAGAGAGGACTGCTTGTAAATTTTTATCTTCTTTTGGGCAAAGAATTAAACCTTTATTAGGGATAGTGCGAAGTAAATAGGAAAATTGGAGTTTAATAGCATTTAAATCAGCAAAAATATCAGCATGATCAAATTCGAGGTTATTTAAAATCAAGGTGCTCGGATGATAATGGATAAATTTAGGTCTTTTATCAAAAAAAGCCGTATCGTATTCATCGGCTTCAATGACGAAATATTTATCGCCTAACCGCGCCGATGTTTTAAAATTTTTTGCAACACCGCCTATTAAAAAACCCGGATTTAATCCCGCATATTCTAATATCCAAAT
>JAVHYG010000078.1 GCA_031119195.1 Rickettsiella sp.
GATACATGTGTCCAATGCCAAACAAAAGAATTTTGTCCGATTTGCGCACCTTCATCGACAATAGCGGTTTCATGTTTAAAGTAATCCATAGACTTTACCTTACATTTTCTATTTTTTTGCAATCTAGCTTATCAACTGAATTATCTTTTGCTAACGGCAAATTCACAGTGGTTTGTTGCTCTGCCGCGAGTTGGGCTGCTATTAAAATTTCTAATGTTTTTAAACCTTCTGTACCATCAGGTAAAAGTGTCGTGGTACCATTTTCCAATTCTCTAATTAAATTGGTGTAATAATGGTAGTGAGTGTTTGCTAAAAAATGAGCAGCGTTTTTGTTTGTTTCTGTAACTATATCGTTTTCACCTACCTTCTGATCCGCAAATTCCCAATGTACAATTTCATTAGTGGCTAAACCCATTAATTTAACCGTACCTTTCTCTCCCAAGACAGTGAGAGAAGATTCAAAATTTTTATTATAGGTTAAAATACTTAAATTTAATGAACCCAAACTCCCTTGTTGCCAACGTAGATTCAATACACAACTGTCTTCTGTTTCTATTTGTCGCGCTTGTCTTGCCCACATTCCTTGTATCATTTGTAAAGGCCCAAATAGCCAATGGAGCAAATCGATAGCATGGCTAGCTTGATTAATTAATGCGCCACCATCTAATTTCCGAGAACCACGCCAGGAGGCTGAATCATAGTAAGTTTGTGGCCGTGTCCAAAAAATATTACAATTAATTTGAAAAATTTTACCAAAGCGTTGCATATCTATTGCTTGCTTTAGTAATTGCAACGCTGGGTTAACACGATGTTGGTGAACTACACGGAGCTGTATTTTAGCTTTTTGTGCTGATGCTTGCATTGCTAAACCATCTTGCAAAAAAAGTGCCATAGGTTTCTCTACGATCACATGCCTAGAATATCCTGCACATGTGATCGCTTGCTGAGCATGTAAGCCACTTGGCGTAGAAAGTACTATAAATTTTGCATCAGTCTCCGCTAACATTTCCTCCAAATCATTAAAGCCCATAATCTCTAAGGCTTTTGCGTGTCTTTCTAGAATATCCTGTTGAGAATCTACTAAACCTACTAGTTGAAAATAACTTGATAATTCTAAAATAGCAGCAATATGTTTTTTTGCTACAGCACCTATTCCTACAACAGCAATTTTAACGCGTTTATCCATAAAAATTTTATTTTCAAAAATTAATTAAGCTTTAATAATAGTATCCACATTAATTTCATGAAATTTCCCACGTGTATCTATAATCAACTGGGCATTCTCACGTATCATTTCATAGTCGAATGGCGTATGACATGTTGCAAGTATTAATGCATCATATTGTTTAATATTTTCTGGTGATAAATCGAGACTCTGCATATCATAGATTTTTTCATGATAATTATAAAATTTAGGTACAAAAGGGTCGGAATAATCAACTTTTGCTCCTGATTTTAAAAGTAAATCAATTAAATTGATCGACGGCGATTGACGAATGTCGTCTATATCTACTTTATAAGCCAAACCTAATAATAAAATTTTACTGTTTTGAATAGGTTTTCCATGCTTATTTAAAGCCGCTACTAAACGACGAATAACCCATGCTGGCATACTACTATTAATTTGGCCTGCAAGCTCTATAAAACGTGTATGGATACCAAACTCACGTGCTTTCCATGTTAAGTAAAAAGGATCAACGGGAATACAATGCCCGCCGATACCCGGTCCTGGATAATATGGAACAAAACCAAACGGTTTAGTGGCCGCCGCGTGAATAACTTCAAAAATATCAATATCCATTTCATAGGCAACGTGTTTTAGCTCATTCATCAATCCGATATTAACTGCACGATGAATATTTTCGAGTAATTTAGTAATTTCAGCCGTACGCGTTGAGCTTACTCTTACAACCCGTGAAACGACTTGTTCATAAAGTGACTCTCCCACATCCAAACAATTTGCAGTAATCCCACCGCAAACCTTTGGAATAATTGCGGTATGAAAATTTTGATTAGTCGGATCTTCACGCTCTGGAGAAAAAACTAGAAAAAAATCTTCGCCAAGTTTAAAACCATATTTTTCAATTCGTGGTTTTAACTCTTCTTCTGTTGTTCCAGGATACGTAGTACTTTCCAAAGAAAGGATCTGGCCCTTACGTAAAAAAGGAAGTAACGCTTCTACACTACTTAAAACATAGCTTAAATCAGGCTCTCGGTATTTATTAAGCGGAGTCGGCAAACACAAAATAAGTGCATCAATTTTATTCGCTTCTTCATAATTTGACGTTGCAGTAAACCCATTTTGCAACGCTATCGTTAATTTATCTTGGGGAATATGACGGATATAGCTTTCACCACGATTGAGCAAGGCGACACGATTAGCGTCAATATCAAACCCTTTGACTGTATAACCCACTTCAGAAAAGCGAAGTGCTAAGGGCAATCCCACATAACCCATTCCGACAATGCCAAGAATAGCTTTACGTTCCTTTAGTCTTTTAGTCAATTCCGTTTTAAACATGCTACTCTTATAAACTATTAAATAAACTTAGATAATAATATTACTAATAGATATCATGTTCAAGAAAAGTTGTAAAGATATTTCACTATTTTAGTTGCTGCATTTCCGCTTCCATAAAGTTCTAGATAATTCCCACATTTATCTATAAATTCATCTCCCAGCGATGGAAGCGTAGCAAAATCTTTGCTAGGGCACAAAATACTATTACCCGTGTTTAATAATTCCGGCCATTCCGTTTGATCGCGCACAATAATGCAGGGAATTTGATAAAAATAAGCTTCTTTTTGTACCCCCCCCGAATCGGTAATAATTAAGCGCGCCCCTCTTTCTAACGCACTCATCTCTAAATAACCCACTGGTTCGATTAATTTAAATACAGAAGCCATGCTACTTAAACAGCTACTTTTTTCAATCGCTAATCGTGTACGCGGATGAATAGGAAATAAGACTTTGTAATTATTAGCAATTTTTTTTAAACTTAACATTAATTTTTTTAATCTTCTCGTATCATCCGTATTTTCAATACGATGAATAGTTACTAGAATATAAGATTTTTTTTTCAAATTTAATTTCACTAAAATGTTATTTTTTTCATCATATTTTTGAGCATATAGAGCTGCATCATACGTAACATCACCCACCAAAAATAATTTATCCGTACTGATCCCTTCTTTCATCGCATTTTCCATTGCTATTTGCGTGGGACAAAACAATACCGTTGATAAATGATCAGTTATTTTACGATTAACTTCTTCTGGCATTTCATTATTAAATGAACGTAATCCTGATTCGATGTGTGCAATAGGAATATTTAATTTTGCAGCAGCTAATGCACCCGCAAGTGTAGAATTGGTATCACCATAAACCAATAACCACTTAGGCTGCTCTTTAATAAGAATTTTTTCTATTTTATCGAGCATAAGTGCCGTTTGTTCCCCCTGTCTTTTGGAACGAATTTGCAAAAGGAAATCAGGTCTAGGTATATTTAAATCACGAAAAAAAATATCTGACATGTTGTCATCGTAATGTTGCCCAGTATGTAGCAACATTTCTTTATACATTTTGTTTTTTCTTAGTGCTCGGCTAATCATAGCCGCTTTTATAAATTGAGGCCGCGCACCCACTATTGAGATAATTTTCTTCATGTCTCATCCTTTAGTAATTGAACTTTGAAAACATACATTTAAAACGAAGAATAATTTGAAGCGAATTCGAAATTTCAAGTATAATGGGTACATTAACCGCGATAGAAATTACAAAACTGTAATTCCTATCGTCTCCTTGCGTGATGGGAATTTATAGGGGAAACCGCAGTTCCAACCTTTAAACAGCATTGCAAAAGCTTGGCTTTTGCCCGTCGTGTAATCAGGTATATTACCCTCATTTTACTCAAAAAAGATCGTATTTCCTTTCGCGGGCAGTATAACCTTTTGTATGAAGACACGAAACGTTCATTACGATAAATAATAGCTGAAATACAAGCTTTAAAAGCTATTATAAATTTTCTAAACTATTTTAGTTAAATAAGCTTCTAAAGTTTTTCGTATACCCGATACAAAAGATTCACGTGGCTTCCAATTTAACTCACGGCTTATTTTTCCAGTATCAATCGCATAACGCCAATCGTGACCTAGCCTATCCTTCTTAAAACTAACTAACTTATCATATTCATACCGATCTGAGCTGACTTGATTCAAAGTACTACAAATACACGCAATGACTTCAAGATTAGATAATTCAGTATTTCCGCCAATATTATAAGTTTCGCCAATTTTACCTGCACGAATAATACTATCAATTCCACTACAATGATCTTCCACATGTAGCCAATCGCGGATATTAGAACCATCTCCATAAACGGGTATAGATTGTTGTGCTAAACAATGTCGAATAATAGTAGGAATAAATTTCTCATCGTGTTGAAATAAACCATAATTATTCGAACAGTGACTCATCGTAGTAGCAAGGCCATAAGTACGATAATAAGCATTTACTAAATGATCAGAAGCAGCTTTACTCGATGAATACGGAGAAGTTGGCGCGTATGCTGTCATTTCAGTAAAGGGTTGTTCATTTTTTTTAAGCGTACCATACACTTCATCTGTTGAAACATGATGAAAACGAAAATCTTTATTAGTCCAGTTTTTTTCTGAACAATACTTTCTACTCTCTTCTAATAAACTAAGTGTACCTAACACATTCGTTTGAACAAAACTATCCGGATCCTCAATAGAACGATCGACATGTGTTTCTGCTGCAAAATGCACAACAGTATTTATACAAAATTCTCTGAGTAGTTGATAGATTAACTGTTTATCTCGTATATCGCCTTGAATAAAGGTATGTTTATTAGAATAAAGTAACCCTACTAGTTTTTTTAATCCTCCTGCATAGGTCAATTTATCTAGATTAACAATAAATACTTCTGGATAATTTTTTTGATAATAATGCACAAAATGACTACCAATAAAACCCGCACCACCCGTCACTAACATATTTTTAGGCAAAAACCTCATGCTAATTCCTTAATAAGCTTCATTAAACCAATATGCCAATTTTTTTGTGTGATGTTGAATTTTTTTTTTACTTTAGTACAGTTTAATTGTGAATTATGTGGTCGAGTAACCTCTGTAGGAAATTCACTTGAAAAAATAGGTATTATCTCTTTTGTTGATAGATTATAGGTTTTTTTTGCATTTTTAACTATTATCTGCGCAAACCGATACCAAGTGGTCACCGGTGACCCTGTAAAATGATAAGTCCCCCACATCTGACAGCCTTCTTGAATTAATTTAACTAAATTTAACACTGTTTCCGCAATATCACCCGCGTAGCTTGGAGAACCAATTTGATCACATATAACCTGTAGCTCTGTTTTTTCCTGAGCTAAACGCAAAATATTTTTTACAAAATTATTACCATAACTACCAAAAACCCAGCTAACACGAAGAATGATATGTTTAGGCCAAATTTGACGAATAAAAAACTCACCTGCTAATTTACTCATGCCGTAAACAGAAAGTGGATTGGGTAAATCCTCTTCAACATAAGCTAGCTTTTTTCTACCATCAAACACATAATCTGTTGAAATATGTAATAAAGGTATGTCAAATTGCTTTGCTGCTTCTGCTAAATTTCGTGCCCCAATTGCATTAGTGGAAAAAGCAGCTTCTTTTTCTATTTCTGCCTTAGCAACGGCTGTATAAGCCGCGGTATTAATAACGTAATGGGGTTTAATAGCCGCGAAGTATCTTCTCACACAACTACTTTGCGTAATATCTAGTTGTTGACGTGTACAAGCATACATATGAACTTTAAATTTATAGGCTAATTCTCGAATTTCTTGCCCTATTTGACTATTTGCACCGAGTAATAATACTTTCATAACTTTTTAAATCTAATTCCATCTTTTAAACCCTGCCAAACAGCATAACAGGTCGACAATGGCTTAGGTAAAAAGGGTATTTTTATTATTTCAAATAAATTTCTGACTAAAATATAGATTCTCGACGATAGTGGTATCCACTTTTCGCTAAAAATAAAAAAACTATTACGGATGCAATAATAATAACGATTTGGTTTGTGATATTGTAAAAACCATCTTCCAACGGTTTTAACTTCTCCTATCTCATGCGCCATAGAAACATTGCTTACCTTGACAAGATCATAACCTTTATTTATAGCCCTAAAACACCATTCAGTATCAATATGATCAATAAAATATTCCTTCTTAGGAAAACCAATATCCTGCATTGCAGAAACTGCAATTAAGGTGCCAGAACTTATTAGCATAGTCACAGGTTTATTTAAGTCTTCTTTTTTATTTTTTTTAGGACGACGATAATCATGCCAGTTTGGGCCTATAGCGGCTAAATGAGGATAAATTTTTTTAAATTTTTTAAATTCAGCCAACATATCTTGGATAAAACTATTCGGTAGATAACTGTCTTGATCTAAAAATATAATAAAATCAAATTTTTCTTTTACTGCCATTTGCGCAGCATAGTAATGGGCTCCACCAATACCTACTATTTTTTTACTTTTAAAATAAATAATTTTATTAGAAAATTTTATATTTAAAGGATAACAAATAGGTGTATTATCGAAAAATAAAATTTTTAGATAAAAATACTTACGACAAATACTAATCAGATCTAAAAGTTGCTTTTCACAAGGATAATACAGTACGATGACAACTATAAGCTTATAATTTTCCATTAAACTTAGTTGGTAAAAACAAAGGTGTATTTTCTCACATTACCTATCAATCAACAATTAAAAATTATTTAAAAATATATAAAAATAAATTTACTATTATCAAAATAAGATAAAAAAATTTAACAGCTATTTGCTTATTGCTTGAATAAATTTAATTTTAGAAATGTATAATCAAGGAAAATTTAGCTAGCATGAAAGGTATTATCTTATCTGGCGGTGCAGGGACACGATTACACCCTATTACAAATGGCGTTAGTAAACAGCTCTTACCCATTTACAATAAACCTATGATTTATTATCCCCTTAGTACACTTATGTTAGCCGGTATTCAGAAAATACTACTTATTACGACATCCCAAGATTTATCACAATATCAACGCTTACTGGGAACAGGAGAACAATGGGGCATACAATTAAGCTATGTAGATCAACCACACCCTAATGGCTTAGCCGAAGCATTCATCCTGGGTAAAAATTTTATTGGCAGCGATCGTGTTGCACTTATTTTAGGTGATAACTTATTTTATGGTGAAAAATTTTACGATGTTTTAATCAAGTTTTCTAATAAGAAAAAAGGTGCCAGTATTTTATGTTATTTAGTTGATGATCCAGGACGTTATGGTGTCGCTGTCTTCAATAAAAACCAGGGTTTAATTGATATTGAAGAAAAACCACAAATTCCTAAATCACATTGGGCTGTTACCGGCCTTTATTTTTATGATAATCAAGTTGTCGATATCGCCAAAACACTTAAACCTTCAGCTCGCGGTGAATTAGAGATTACGGATATTAATCGCCA
>JAVHYG010000002.1:0-3881 GCA_031119195.1 Rickettsiella sp.
ACCATCAGCTTGCTGCGTACAAACAAATTGATCGTCAATAGTGATAGAAAATTCTATCATACGCGCTAGACTTCCTGGCATAAGTACCACTTCATTTAAGGCTATTCCCGTTTGTACTTCACCGTTTTGCGACGCAATCATTGCTTTTAACAAAAATCGTTTTTCTTCTTCGTAGCTTCCAGCCAAAACCTCTCCAATTTTTTTCTCCAAATCTTGCGGACGTATATCTGTTAGAAAACCTAAACGTCCTCGATTAACACCCAAGACCGGAATATCATACTCCACCACACTATGTGCAGCATTAATTAAGCTACCATCCCCTCCTATAACGATCAGCAAATCAACTTTTCCGGCCAATTGCTGACGAGAAAAACAATGGCATTGTCGACCCTGCAAGGATTTGGCCGTTTCTTCTGCCACAAGCACACTAAAACCCTTTGCTTGCAAATAATCAAAAACGGCAATAAGTGTATCGCTAACATCTCTCATGCCTTGTCTGCCAATCAAACCGATGGTAGTAAATTTTTTGGACATATCAAAGTTACCTATATAATTAGCGCAATCCTGAGCAAATCGTGTCTTAGAGTCAAATAAAACCTTAAAGCTACTTATTAAAATAATTAGAAAGTGCTAAATGAGCAAAAATGAATGTAAATCTTCTGGACTTACCCGAAAAATTGAATTTTGACTGTAGCACGCGACGTCGACTTTTCGAGGAACACAGTTTACTCAAGTGTAAATGAGTACCACAGAAAAGTTTGCAACAAGTGATACTCCAAAAAACGGCTTTTCGCGTGAGTCCAGACCTTAACTAAATCTTGTACGGTATCCCCCCTTAAAGCCGAAATAAAAGAAAACATCGTCTTGAATTAGGGTATATCTTCATTTGGCGCGATGATGGCACACCCTAACTAAAACACAGAAAATGCATTCGTGGATAATATCGCTACAAATGACTTCCCCAGTCAGTTATCTGAACTTGAATCTAAAGTCTATAGCCTCCATACTTCCTATCTAAATTATAGGATACCTATCTCTTTCTTTAAAAAAACAGGAGACTTATTAGAATGAGTAAAGATATAAACTCTAAAAAAAAAACCTGGGAAAAACTATCACAAGTGGATACCGACGCCTCTGACAAAGAATCTGTGTTAAAAGAGGAATCCTCTCCAGAAAAAAAAACAGAATCTCCACCTAATAAATTGACTCATCCTACCTATGAAGCGCTAGAAGAACAATTGTCTAAAACTGAAGCCGAACTAGAGGAATATAAAAACAAGTTGATTCAGTCTTACGCCGATTTACAAAATAAAGAAAAGCGATTTGAACGTCAGATAGAAAGTATTCACAAATTTTCGCAAGAAGAACTTCTGAGTAATTTACTTCCCATAAAAGATAACCTAGAAAAAGCAGTAGCTCTTCTGATAAGCAAAAGTAAAGTAGAAAAGGATCCAACTTTAGAAGGCATCCAACTGACGCTTAAGGATTTACAAAAAGTATTAGAAAAAAATGGCGTAAAAACCATTGATCCCGCGTCAGGCGAATCCTTTGACGCACATTATCATCAGGCCATGACAACGAAAGAAAGTACCGAGCAAACTCCCAATACCATCCTTGAGGTCCTACAAAAAGGTTACCTGCTTAATGGTCGACTTTTACGCCCTGCTTGGGTCGTTGTCGCCAAAGCGATTGAAGAAAAGACATAATCGACAACACATCTTGAAAAGGCAACTGTCAAACCCAATTTTAGAAAAGTTGTTAGTCGTAAGTTACACAAAGAATTTTAGTTCAGCTTATAACGCAAATGTTAGCGTTTAAAATGGATGCACGCTAAATGTAAATTTATGATCAGTGCTCAATTTTAGGATTAAAGAAAGCAACAAAGAATTTAGTTATTTTATGCGGAGAAAACTATGGCAAGTGCAAAAATAATCGGCATCGACCTCGGTACCACAAACTCGTGTGTTGCCATTATGGAAGGTGGAAAACCGAAGGTGATAGAGAACAAAGAAGGGCGGCGAACAACCCCTTCGGTTGTCAGCTATGACAGTAATGAAATTAAAGTAGGCGAGGTAGCTAAACGACAATCCGTTACCAAACCAAAAGATACCCTCTACGCAGTAAAACGATTGATTGGCCGTCGCTTTAAAGATGATGCCGTTCAAAAAGACATCAAAATGGTCCCTTATAAAATTATTGAAGCTGAAAATGGGGATGCTTGGTTGGAAGTGGCGGGTAAAAAATTATCTCCACAACAAGTTTCAGCTCAAATACTAATGAAGTTAAAAAGTGATGCTGAAGCATATTTAGGCCATGAAGTCAAAGAAGCGGTTATTACTGTACCTGCTTATTTCAATGATTCTCAACGTCAAGCGACTAAAGATGCTGGTCGTATTGCCGGACTTGAAGTTAAACGGATTATCAACGAACCTACTGCCGCCGCATTGGCTTATGGTCTCGACAAAAAACGTGGCGATTCCACTGTGGCTGTCTACGATTTAGGGGGAGGTACCTTTGATATCTCTATCATTGAAATTGCTGAAGTTGATGGCGAGCACCAATTTGAAGTATTGGCTACCAATGGTGATACTTTTCTAGGTGGTGAAGACTTTGATCTGCGAGTTATTAATTATCTCGCCGAGGAATTCAAAAAAGATCAAGGTATTGATCTACACAATGATCCCCTTGCTTTACAACGTCTTAAAGAAGCCGCTGAAAAAGCAAAAATTGAACTTTCGTCTGCACAAGAAACAGATATCAATTTACCCTATATCACTGCTGATAGCAGCGGACCAAAACACCTACATATTAAACTAACCCGCGCAAAATTAGAATCACTGGTAGAAGAGCTTATCGAGCAGACCATAAAACCCTGTGAAACAGCGCTTAAAGATGCAAAAATTTCTAAGGATAAGGTTTCACAAGTTATTTTGGTAGGTGGGCAGACACGTATGCCCAAAGTACAAGAAGTTGTTAAGAAATTCTTTGGTAAAGACGCACGACATGACGTCAATCCTGATGAAGCAGTTGCGATTGGTGCCGCCATTCAGGGTGGCGTACTAGCGGGTGACGTTAAAGATGTACTACTACTCGACGTTACCCCACTTTCCTTAGGAATAGAAACCCTGGGTGGTGTCATGACAAAGCTCATTGAAAAAAATACTACTATTCCTACTAAAGCTAGCCAAACCTTTTCCACTGCAGATGACAACCAAACAGCCGTAACAATTCACGTATTGCAAGGTGAACGTGAAATGGCTTCTGCCAATAAATCGCTAGGGCGTTTTGATTTATCAGAAATACCCGCCGCACCACGCGGTACACCGCAAATTGAAGTCACCTTTGATATTGATGCCAATGGTATTCTTAATGTCTCTGCTAAAAACAAAGCGACAGGCAAAGAACAAAAAATTGTCATTAAAGCAGCGAGTGGTTTATCCGAAGCAGAAATTCAGCAGATGATAAAAGACGCTGAAACACATGCGGATGAAGACCGTAAGTTTCATGAACTAATCCAAATTCGTAACCAAGCTGATAGTCTCATTCATGGAACTAGCAAAGCACTTAAAGATGCAGGGGACAAGATTAATGCTGAAGAAAAATCGGAGCTAGAAAAAGCAATTGAAACTCTAAAAGAATCATTAAAAGGCAACGACAAAGCGGATATTGAAGCGAAACTTAAAGAACTCACTGATATTTCCGGAAAAATGGCGGATCGCCTTTATGCCCAACCTAGTACTGATTCTGGTAGTAACAGTACCACTACAGAATCACCAAACACAGCCCAATCTAGCGATAAGGAAAAAGGAGATATTGAAGATGCTGTATTTGAGGAAGTAAAAGATAAAGACAAAGATAAAAAAGATGATAAAGATAAAGAG
>JAVHYG010000002.1:3891-32508 GCA_031119195.1 Rickettsiella sp.
CTATAATTTTCTATTAAGGGATAATCGTTAACTTATAATGGCATATTAAATAAACCTTTAACAAAAACTAAAAGTAGCATAGTAATGGCAGCTAGCTGCCATTACTATTTATAAAAAATTTATTCCACTAACATTTAAAGTCCCAATTTACTCCAAGGGATTTTTTTATCTTTGGCTCTTTATTTATGGCAAAACATGATTATTACGATGTATTAGGTATTTCTCGAAATGCCAGCGATAATGAATTAAAAAAAGCGTATCGTAAGCTCGCGATGAAATATCATCCCGATCGAAACCAAAAGGAATCTGACAAAAAAAACGCTGAAGAAAAATTCAAAGAAGCAAAAGAAGCCTACGAGGTTTTGTCCGATCCCAAGAAGCGTGATACCTATGATAAATTTGGTCACGCGGGTATAGAAGCAGGTATGGGGTCTGGTACCGGAGGTTCACGTGGTTTCAACTTCAGTGATGTCTTTGGTGAAATGGGCGACGTCTTTGGTGATATTTTTGGGGGACGAAGCGGACAACAAAGTCAACGTGCCCAACGTGGCGCAGATCTACGTTATACCTTAGAAATTGACTTAGAATCAGCGATTCATGGCACATCAGTAGAAATCCGTATTCCTCGCCTTACAACGTGTAAAAGTTGTGGGGGTTCGGGTGCTCGCAAAGGCAGTCAACCTATCACTTGTAAAACGTGTGAAGGACAGGGCAAAGTTAGAATTCAACAAGGATTTTTCACAATTGAACAAACCTGCCCTGATTGCCATGGCTCCGGTCACACAATTAAAGATCCATGCCCCGTTTGTCGAGGACAAGGTCAAGTACAAGAAACAAAAACCTTATCTGTCAAAATTCCTGCTGGTGTTGATGAAGGAAATCGAATTCGTTTAACCGGTGAAGGTGAAGCGGGATCACAAAGCGCTCCTGCCGGTGACCTTTACATACAAATACATATAAAACCGCATTCATTATTTAAACGTGAAGGTAATCATTTATATTGTGATGTACCCATCAGCTTTACACTGGCAATACTAGGCGGTGAAATAGAAATTCCCACGTTAACTGGTGTCGTAAAACTTCATATTCCTCCAGAAACACAAAGTGGAAAAATTTTACGTCTACGCGGTAAAGGTGTACCTGGACGCCCTGGTGTAACCGGCGATTTGCTCTGTCGTGTTTTTGTCGAAACGCCTATCAATCTCAATAAACAACAAAAAGAATTAGCAAAAGCGCTGGATAAAGAGCTATACAACGGAAATCATTACCCCAAGGCACGTCATTGGTTTGCCAGTGTAAAACAGTTTTTCACCAAACAAAATTAACGTGTTGTCTAAACGTTTAATGCTAAAGGCAGGTAAAACCAACATTTGGTTTATTGTCTAGATAGATTATTTTTGAGAAACTGAATGTATATAAAAATACATGCCTCCAGCAATAGTCAAACACATATAAGTTATGCGCTCGAAAAACTTATTCAAAACGGGTATGATGAAATAAATTTTCGAGCACAAAAACACAAGCTGAATGAAATAGAGAAAAATCATGAAGAAAGTTCCTATGACAAACACCGGCGCTAAACATCTAGAGCGAGAGTTACACGAATTAAAAACTATAAAACGCCCGCAAGTAATTGATGCCATTGCGGAGGCACGTGCGCATGGTGATCTCAAGGAAAACGCAGAATATCACGCCGCTAAGGAATCGCAAAGTTTTATTGAAGGACGCATCGCGGAAATTGAAAATAAATTGGTTGCTGCACAGATCATAGATGTTAGTAAAATTCCGAATCATGGCAAAGTTATCTTTGGTGCCACTATTCAGCTGATTAACACCAAAACAAACGAAACATTCGCTTACCAAATCGTTGGCGAAGATGAAGCAGATATTAAGCAAAGTAAAATTTCGGTTGCATCTCCTATAGCGAGGGCACTCATAGGAAAAGAAGAAGGCGATACTGTGGATGTAAAAACACCTGCTGGTTTACTTAATCTAGAAATTGATAAAGTCGAATATATTTAATTTTATTACTATTCAATTCTTTAAAAATATTACTAATCAAAAAGAAAGGTATTACCCTCCTTTTTGACATATAAACTTAAAAAAATTATCTCTTGAGACCAAGCATAGTAACATTATTATTATAATCTTGTTGTTTTTTTAAAATCTCCATTGTTTCTTGTTGCGTTAACGTAACCCGTACATATCCACGACGGCTAAGTGCATCTTTTATAAGCTTTGGGTTAATTTCTTTTTTTGCTTCCGCAAAGGGATGTCCTGCAGGTAATAAAATTTCATTCCTATTTTTATAAAGACGATATTTTTCAATCGGACTAAAAGAAGATGACGTTGGTGTTTGCTTATGAAAAAAAACAGAAGCTACTGAACTACAATTGCTCGCTACAGAATCTTTTCTCTCTCTTTTTATCGGTGGTACCTGAAGATTTTCAGGGCATACTTGAGATTGTGTGGCTTGATTTTCATCCGTTTTTGTAGAAGAACTTATCTGCGGAGAGGCAGAAGGAGTTAACGAATCTTGAACAGATAATTCTTTTTTAAGCTCCATAGGAACTTCTGGCTCAACACCTTTTTTTCCCGATTGCACCCAACCTACATAACCCCAATAGTAAGCTCTATATTGGGTAGGTAGACCATACCATTTCTCATCAGATAATGGAAAATTTTGACCTTTTTCTTTTGCCTGCTTAATGTCTGAAATTTCTTCATCAGTAAATCCTAACCTTTCTTTGAAAGCTGCTTCTATATTAAGCTTTTTTTCTTGTTCTACCATAAAAAACCTTATAACAAATTATTTTTCATAAACTCCTTTTAATAAAAAAAATAAAAAATAAATTAAGAAATCCTTGTAATGCTAGATTAACGCTTTATACTTAAGCGGATATTAAATATAACAATTAATTTTTATATAATGAAAACGGTTTTAATAAGAAAATGATGTTGCTGCATAAATAGCTCACAAGTCTCGTCGTCTTACGCAAAACCTTAGACGGCGAATGAGGAAGAATTACAGATACAATACTTGTACTATTTAATTTATATTATAAAAGGATTTTAAATTATGGGTATGCTCGCTTCCGCTGTTATTGCTGCTAGAACCAGAAAAAACAATCAAAATTACGCTTTCTCTTCTCAGTTTAACAAAGAAAAAGTTTCCTCAAACACTAACTGGCTCAAAGAGCATTCACCACAAATATTACTTCATGTAAATGAGACTCTTCTTAAAAATATTTACTCTGAAATTAATTGTATTTTAGCTAAAAATATAAGTGAACCTGAATTAAAAAACGCTTATTTAACACTTATTCATAGTTTATCTATGTATCAAACTAAAGCTGAAAATATTTTTTTTAAAAAGAACTACTTAAAATCTCACGCATTATTCTTTACTATTATGTTTGCATTATCCCTACTTATTTTTTTCTGTATATCCATAATCTACCCTGTTATGTTTCCTTTAATGGGGCTTTCTTTTTTATTTTGTGTCGGTTTTATTGGTGTATCGCTTTATTCAAGCTATAAGCTGCAAAAAAAACATCCTACAAATGAAAGTGAGCTCAACATGCACTTTGAAACTTTTATACATACGTTTGAAAAATTCGCAAATAAAAGGCCAAATAACTTCCAAGCTGATCTAGTACAACTGAATGAACCTAAACATTCACACATCAACACACCAGAAATCAGTATCAATGCAGCAAATTTAAAAAATAAAACTTCGTTTTTTAAATTTAGCGATTCAGCTGAGGAATGTCCAACAGTAATGGAGCAAGAAAAAATAGGGTACAAATTAAGCTAATTGAAAAACTTAACCCAAATTGCCGTGCTTTACACCTAAAGTTTGCTAGTTTAATCTTACTGGAAATCGTTGCCCCGGTTGACGTGGCACGGAATTGTCATCTACTGGCTTCGAAGAATTAGGAAAAAAAATAAACCTCTAAACTGCCACAGCTGCTTTAATCGAAGGATGGCATTGATAATTCAGTAATTCGAAATCTTCAAAGCGATAAGCAAAAATAGATGCGGGCTTGCGGTGAATTCTCAATTGAGGTAAACAATACGGTTGTCGCGATAGTTGTAATTGCACTTGTTCAAGGTGGTTATTATAAATATGACAATCTCCACCTGTCCAAATAAATTCACCCACCTCTAAATCGCACTGTTGTGCAATCATATGTATTAACAATGCATAAGAAGCAATATTAAACGGCACGCCTAAAAACGCATCGGCACTACGCTGGTAAAGCTGACACGAAAGCCGCGCATTCGCGATATAAAATTGAAAAAGTAAATGACAAGGTGGAAGGGCCATCTGCTCCAAATCCCCCACATTCCACGCACTAACAATTAAGCGACGTGAATCTGGATTTGTTTTTATTTGATCCATGAGCTGGCTAATCTGATCAATCACTTGATTACCTGCCGTTTGCCAAGCACGCCATTGTTTACCATACACCGGACCTAAATTTCCCGAAGCATCTGCCCATTCGTCCCAAATAGTCACGCCGTGCTCATTTAAATAATGCGTATTCGTATCACCTTGTAAAAACCAAAGTAACTCATAAATGATACTTTTAAGATGTACCCTTTTAGTTGTCACCAAAGGGAAGCCCTGGGTCAAATCAAAACGCATTTGATAAGCAAAACTACTAATAGTACCTGTTCCCGTTCTATCCGTTTTACGAATACCGAACTGCAGAATATGACTCAAAAAATTAAGGTAGGTTTTCATAAGCGCATTTTATAGGTTACTATCACATTATTTCTAGTCCTCGTTAAATTTTTTATGCGAATTAATCTTTTTGGAGCTGGTTATGTTGGTTTAGTCACTGCCGCCTGTTTCGCGGAACAAGGTAATCAGGTTCTTTGTGTCGATATTGACCAAGAAAAAGTCAAACGCTTAAAGCAAGGTGAATGCCCTATTCATGAACCCGACCTTCCTTTTTTATTGCAAAAAAATCTAAAAGATGGCCGCATTAATTTTAGCAGCGATCCTGAAGAAGGCGTTCATCATGGATTTTATCAATTTATTACTGTAGGAACACCGCAAGATGAGGATGGCTCAGCTGATTTAAGCCATGTTTTAGATGTCGCTGATACCTTAGGTAATATGCTGACCGAACCAAAACTGATTATCAATAAATCTACAGTTCCTGTGGGAACTGCTGATAAAGTAAGAACGACTATACAAGAAAAACTTATAAAGCGAAAACTTTCAATTCCATTTGACGTTGCTTCCAATCCAGAATTTTTACGCGAAGGTGCCGCTGTCAGTGATTTTATGCGTTCGGATCGCATAATCATTGGAGTAAATAACAATGAAGCGAAAAATCATTTATATCAACTCTATAGACCTTTCAATAGGAACAATGATCGATTGATCGCTATGGATGTACGATCTGCAGAACTTACGAAATATGCAGCCAATAGTTTTTTAGCAACCAAAATTAGCTTTATTAATGAGATAAGCCAATTAGCAGAACGTTTAAATGCTGATATCGAACAAATACGAATCGGTATTGGCTCTGACCCACGCATCGGGTATCACTTTATTAATCCGGGATGTGGTTATGGCGGATCGTGCTTCCCTAAAGATGTACTCGCTTTAGAAGCAACAGCTAAAGCAGTTGCTTATACACCGTTGTTAATTAACGCAGTACATAAAGTTAATGACGCACAAAAACGTGTCTTATTTAAAAAGATCTCTCGCTATTTTAATAATCACTTAAAGGGAAAAGTGATCGCCTTATGGGGACTCTCTTTTAAGCCAAACACAGATGATATGCGTGAAGCACCAAGCCGTACACTGATCGATGCTGCACTGAAGGCAGGTATGTTTATCCAAGCCTATGATCCAGTCGCTATGCTAGAAGCGCAACGTCTTTATCAAGCAAATTCAAATTTTAGTTGTTATGAGACTCCAGAAGCTGCCTTGGTAAATGCCGATATTTTGGTTATTGTTACAGAATGGAGTGAATTTTTTAATCCTGATTTCCAACTTATCAAACGCCGTTTAAAAGAACCCACTATTTTTGATGGAAGAAATCTCTATGATTATCATTATCTAAAGCAGCTAGGCTTTAATTATTACGGTATTGGAAGAGGAGAAGCATTTATCACATGAAAAAAATTAGCAAAGCTATTTTTCCCGTAGCAGGGTTAGGTACTCGTTTTTTACCTGCAACTAAAGCAAGTCCAAAGGAAATGCTACCTATTGTTGATAAACCCTTAATCCAATATGCCGTAGAAGAAGCTATTGCCGCAGGCATTACCGAATTAATCTTTATAACCAGTAGTAGCAAACGCGCTATCGAAGATCATTTTGATTCTAATTACGAATTAGAAGCTAAGCTGGCTAAAGCCGATAAAAATGATTTATTACAGATTGTTAAAAATATACTTCCCAAAGGGGCTAGTTGTATTTATTTACGTCAACCCGACACACTGGGTCTTGGTCACGCTGTTCTATGCGCGCAACCTCTTATCAATGACGAAGCATTTGCCATTTTACTTGCGGATGATCTTATTGACTCTTCTATTCCCTGCTTAAAACAGATGCTAGCAGTTTATAAAGAAAAACAAAACTCAGTCATTGCGGTACAAGCAATTAAACCACAAGCCAGTGATCAATATGGAATTATTGGCTATAAAACAAAAAAAGATAAGCTCAGTGAAATCGATAATATTATAGAAAAACCAAGTATTGAAGAAGCACCTTCTAATCTAGCAGTCGTAGGACGTTATATTTTGACGTCATCTATTTTTTCGTATCTTGCTAAAATTAAACCCGGAAAAGGTGGAGAAATTCAATTGACCGATGCTATTTCACGTTTATTAGCCTATGAAACTATGCATGCTTGGGAGTTCGAAGGAACGCGCTATGACTGTGGAAGTAAATTAGGTTATCTACAAGCTACCATTGCTTATGCGTTAAAACATCCTGAAATTAAAAAGGAAATTAGAACTTATTTAGAAAATTTTAAATAATATAATTAAATTTAAAGTTTGAGCTAGGTACCAAAAAAAACGAGAATAATGGCGTTTATAGCCATTATCTCGTTCTGCATCCTTTAAGAAAGCATAATCCTTAGTTTTTCTCCAGGCTTTAATTGATCCGTCGCAAGCTGGTTCCATTGTTTTAATTTTTTTACCGATACATGATACTGCTTGGCAATTCCCGTTAAAGTGTCCCCTCGTTTGACGAGATGGACTTGAGTCGAAGTATCAGCGTTTTTATCTTTGGTTTCTATTGTAGACTGATTACTTACTAATTGAACACTCCCTTTTTTACTTTGCTTTAAAACAGAACCATTGCTAGATAATGCGGCCAAGTGTTTCCTATATAGTGCAACCCTATCAATAGGTAAAGTTAGCTGTCCCTGTGTCAAAGTAGCCGAGTTATTTTTAACACCTGGGTTTAGCTGCTTAAGCTCTGATAAGTTCATATTTGCCAACTTAGCGGCATGCGTTAAACTTATTGCCTTTTTCCCTACATCTACTAATTCTAGATAAGGCTTATCACTAATAGCAGGTAAGTCTACTCCATATTTAACAGGATTTTTAACGATCGCAGCCAACGCTAATAAACGCGGAATATATGAACGCGTTTCAAAAGCCAATGGCAGTGCCCAGAAATGGGTATTTTTATCGTGCTGCGTATTATGGCGTATCGCATTCTGCACGTTACCCTCACCAGTATCGTAAGCTGCAATAGCCAATAACCAGTCTCCACCAAAAAAGCTCTTTAGATAAGTCAAATAATCTAAAGCCGCATTGGTTGAACTATAAAGGTCACGGCGACCATCAAAACTTTTATCTTGATGAACACCACGCGCACGTGCTGTACTAGACATAAGCTGCCATAGTCCCGCCGCCCCTGAAGAAGCATTAGTAGCCGATGGATTATAACCACTTTCAATTATAGGTAATAACACTAATTCGGTCGGTAAATTACGTTTTGTGACCTGCGTATAAATATAATACATATAAGGAGCGGCACGGCTAACCGCATCATTCAGGTAAGCCGGATTTTTAACAAACCATCGAATCTGCTCCTGGACGGCAGGCTGATTTTCTTCAGCTGCTGTTAACTGTAAATGATCTCGAATTGGACCCCACAGCGTTCCTTTATTCACTGCACTATAAAGGGCTTTAGCACTACGAGATTCTAAATTGCCCCCAGTCGAAAAACTTTGAGCGGCTTTGTCAGGACCGTTTTCGTCCGTCGTCGATGTTACACCTAAAGGGGGAAACTCAACACAAGCTGTTATACCTATTGCTAAAACAAGCAATAAAGATAATAATAATGTATAAATTTTAAGCGTTTTATAAGTCATAATTGAATGTTACGGGGCCTACCTACAGAGGTCAAGCCAAAAGGCTTACATATAGAAAAGGAATCAGCCTATATGTAAGTTAAACGCCTACATTTTAATCTTCTCTTTTTTTCTAGCAATAAAGAATAAAAAAATAGCAAAAAAGATTTTAAATCCAAGAAAATCCATAAACCTACTCAGCCCTACTAAAGAGCTTTTCGCGTAAGTCTGGCTTGTGCCATAATAAGGCATGGATCTCTTCCCTCAATTAAGCTCTTGCTAAAATTGGAAAAATGCTTTGAATTACGATAACGCCCTCAAACTTGAGGAGAATCGATTAACAGCTTTGCTGCCTAATTATTCAGGTCAGCATTTACTACAGCTAGGGGGCTGCAATTTGTTAAGTCTAGTAAAAAGCCCAATTTTACATAAAACCTACATTAGCCATCTCTTCCCACCGAACCTTCTCAACTACTCTTGCCTACAGAGCACCTACACTGATTTACCCTTTGCCAGCGATAGTATTAACTTTGTTCTTTTACCCCACACTTTAGAATTTGATAAAAAAAATGCAAAACTTATTCTGAATGAAGCCTGGCGAATATTAACCCCAAATGGCCATTTAATGCTTTTAGGCATTAATCCTTTTAGCCTGTGGGGACTCTATCGCCTTTTTTCTTTTAGGAGTTCTTCTGCTTGTGATGGTTACTTTTATAGCATACAAACTATCTGTCAGTGGATTCATTACCTTGGCGGTCAAATATCTCACATAGAAAGCTTCTTATTTCGCCCCCCATTTACAAGTAATCCTGGAAGATGGCTATTTTCCAAACTTCTATGGTTAGAGAAATTATCCCCCTGGCTATTCCCCTACTTAGGAGGAATCTATTTAATTATCGCTCAAAAACAAGTAAAAGGGCTTAATAAATTAGGTCTAATTTGGCAGTTTCCTCAAATCCTAACTGACAAAACGGCGCTAGCTCCCAATGCGAGAGGGGTTCACTTTGTCTGAACAAGCTTTCGTAGAAATTTTTACAGATGGGGCCTGTCGAGGGAATCCAGGTCCTGGGAGTTGGGCAGTACTTCTACGTTATAAGGACAAGGAAAAAATGCTATCCGGTACTGAGCTCAACACTACCAATAATAGAATGGAACTCATGGCCGCAATTCAGGCTTTAATAACATTAAAAAAATCCTGTCATGTTTCTTTGAGTACCGATTCGCAATATGTAAAAAAAGGGATTACTGAATGGTTACCACAGTGGGAAAAACGAGCCTGGAGAACTGCAAATAATCGTCCTGTTAAAAATTGCGATCTTTGGAAACAATTGGTGAAGCAAGCGAGTAGACATAAAATTCAATGGAAATGGGTAAAAGGACACAGCGGACATCCTGAAAATGATCGTGTCGATAAACTTGCAAACTTGGCATTAGATAAAATTCTAAAAAAAATCTTAATCTGACTCAATAGTTACATGAAGTCTCAATAGAGCCGCAAGATACGACTGCCCTAAGTTCTGGAATGAATAAATCAAAAAATTCCTCTACTTGAATTTCCTTTTCAGATACTATTATTTTATTTATAGGCTTCTTTCTACCGAAAGCCCATTCCCATAGTTTACCAATACAGACACTTTTCGCTTAGTTACCCTGTATCGCATTGTGTAAAGATTGTATAATTGTCTGATATTAGTAGAAACTTTAAATGCTTCATAATTTTTTTCAATAAAATTAATAATTCGATGCACAGCAATATAGGCCAAACTACGAAGTGCCATATCTAAACCACCAGAAATCTCAGCGTACTCAATATTATTTATGCCTACTTCATATTGCGAAAAAATACTATTAGCCGTTTCTCGCAATACTCCCTGAAAATCACTCATACGAAAAGCATTAGTCGCATAAAGCACTCTTTTCTGTTTTTTCCAAATTAGATTTAGAAATACAATTAAAACTTGCCAACAAATAAAAAATTACAGATATAAATGGCATTATTATAAGTGGGATAATAGTTAATATTGCTTCAATATCACTTATTTCTTTTTCATTTTATTGTCAGTAAAGTGAGATTTTAAATGATAAGGTGCTACCCCCGCCACGATTAAATTTAATAAATTTCTTACAAAAGCTATATAAGGAGAGATCCAATGAGAATGCTCTTTACCACTTAGCACTACTTTACTTTATTTTCCATTTCTTTATTCATTTTTTCAAAAAGAATCAATAAAAATATCCTTACGCGACTTAGCTTGCTCATGATATATTCCATCATTAAGCAAGAATATATATATTCATTATCACTATCAGTTGATGTTTGATCACTACTAACATCATTAGTTTGATCTGCAAAAACAGATGAACAAAATAACTAGACGTACCATCATAAGAAATTTTAGCATCCCACGAGTAATTTGAAGAAGCTTGCAACGGACACGAATAGAAGAGATTCGGTAAAGAAGCGCTTTTCTTTTTCCTTTTTAGATCCGATCTAAAGTTAGGCATTATTTCCCTAAATTTATTTTTGTATATTCTATAATTATATGCCAAATGCACTTGAAATTGCGAATTTGCAATTGCAAGTGCATTCTTTTCGCGACGGGAGTTTTTAACAGGAGAACCTCAGTTCTTTCCTTATTGGGGCACGTAAGCTTTTGCGTCCCATGCAATTGGAATACCGCTCGTAGTGTATTTAAAAAATTCGCTGTTTAAACTAATAGCAGTATTTAATTTTAAATAAAATACCTCACAATAAAAATATAACCAAGATGCAGAAAACTTAAAAGAATAAAAAGTATAAATAAGATACACAGCCATTAATTAGCGGCTAACGGAACTCGTCGATAGGCCAAAGGTGCTTCTACTTCATCTGCAAATTCAACATATTCCCATGCTGCAGCATTATCTAATAAACGACGAAGCAATAAATTATTGAGTGCATGACCTGATTTATATCCACTAAAAGAACCGATGAGACTATGACCAAGTAAGTATAAATCACCGACGGCATCCAGAATTTTATGCCTCACAAACTCATCTTCATAACGCAAACCATCTTCATTCAACACTCTATATTCATCAACAACAACGGCATTATCAAGACTACCTCCTAAAGCCAAACGAACTTCACGTAGCTTTTCATAATCTGCCATAAAACCAAAGGTCCGAGCCCTACTCACTTCTTTAATATAGGAAGTTTTCGAAAAATCAATGCTTGCTTTTTGACTACGATTTTGAAAAAGCGGATGATCAAACTCAATTTCAAAAGAAACTCTAAAACCGTTAAATGGTTCAAAGGAAGCCCATTTATCCCCATCTGTTACTTTTATAGGCCGCTTTATACGAATAAAACGCTTTGCCATACTTTGTTCTTCAATACCCGCTGATTGAATAAGAAAAATAAAAGGCCCAGCACTGCCATCCATAATTGGAATTTCTGAAGCAGTAATGTCGACATAGGCATTATCAATGCCTAAACCTGCCATAGCAGACATTAAATGCTCAATCGTCGCAACGCGTACACCATTTTTTAATAAGGTCGTTTGTAAGGTAGTTTCACCTACATGCTCAGCCCGGGCTTGTACTTCGACAATGGGATTGAAATCAATTCGACGGAAGATAATACCCGTATTAATAGGAGCAGGCCGTAAGGTCAAAATAGCCGTTTCACCACTATGTAAAGTAATTCCAGCTGCTTTAATGACATTCTTTAATGTACGTTGCTTTAAAGCACGTGAAATTAGAGCTGAGCTGTATTTTTTATAACTAGACACCCTTATGAAACCTCTTCTTGTCTACGTAAAAAAGCAGGAATATCAAGATATTCAATATCTGAAGCATTTGAATCAACCACAGGTTTAGCAGAAGGCACAGCTGTGCTCTGTTTTCGCAACACTGCGGGTCGTTCGAGTTGATGATAATCCAAAGAACCATCAGCTGCTCTTACAAGACTCGCTGTACCTGTCTGCGTTGAATAAATAGCGCCTAATCCCGTTACTACAATTGTAACCCTCAATTCATCACTTATATCCGGATCAATGACAGTTCCAACAACGACTGTCGCACTTTCAGAAGTAAAACTCTTTATCACTTCGCCTACTTCCTCAAATTCCCCAATTGATAAATCAGGACCTGCTGTAATGTTAACTAATACACCGCGAGCACCCGCCAAATCAATATCTTCTAACAACGGACTTGCAATTGCTGCTTCTGCAGCTAAACGCGCCCTATCCTCACCAGAACCAATTCCGGTTCCCATCATGGCCATACCCATTTCCGACATAACCGTTCGAACGTCAGCAAAATCAACATTGATTAAACCCGGACGCGTAATTAATGCCGCGATTCCCTTAACGGCGCCAAATAATACATCATTTACCGCCTTAAATGCATCTAAAAGGCTAACATTTTTACCTAAAACGTTCATTAGCTTGTTGTTGGGTATAGTAATTAATGAATCAACATACTGGCTAAGGTGTTTTATGCCTTCTTCAGCTAAGTGCAAACGTTTCTTTCCTTCAAACACAAAAGGTTTTGTCACAACGGCTACTGTTAAAATTCGCATTTGTTTAGCTATTTCTGCAACAACAGGCGCAGCACCTGTACCTGTACCACCACCCATACCTGCGGTGATAAAAACCATATCAGCGCCTTCTAGCGCTGCTCGTATACGCTCCCTGTCAGCTTCAGCCGCTTGACGACCTATGTCTGGATTTGCACCAGCCCCTAATCCTTTCGTAATTTGCTGTCCTAGCTGTAATAAGCATTTAGCCGATGAGTTTTTTAAAGCTTGTGCATCTGTATTAGCACAAATAAACTCAACGCCATCAATATCTTGCGCTAACATATGTTCGAGCGCATTTCCGCCGCCTCCACCCACACCAATGACTTTTATCACTGCATTTTGTAAAGGGGTATCGACTAAACCAAATAGGGAACTCATGATGATATCACTCCTCAGACCTTCTATATTATTTAGGGACTAACGACATTCAAACCATAAACTTTAGATTTCTGCATTTCATTTACTCGCATAATTTGCTTTATGCTTTTTACACGACTGGAAAGCTATAATTTTTCATTCTTCTAGTCATGTATAATCCCTGATTAAAAATTTTCACGTAACCAATTTTTCATACGGGCTAATTTTCCACGAAACATCGCATGATTAGGTTGTTTACGTTGTTCACATTGTTGCTGATAACCATAAAGTAATAGGCCTGTACCCGTCGCGTACATACCATTATTAGTAACTTCATTATTTCCATTGACATATTGCGGATTACCTAATCTAACTGGTAACTTGAAAATTTTCTCAGCCAACTCAACGGATCCATTAACATTCGAAGCACCCCCAGTCAATACAATTCCTGCTGCAAGAAATTCTTCAAAACCACTACGGTGCAATTCAGTTTTCACTAGGCGAAAAAGTTCTTCATAGCGCGGTTCCACTACTTCCGCTAAAGCACGCTTAGATAATGTTCTGCCGGGACGATCGCCAACGCCAGTTACCTCTACCAATTCATCAGAATTCGCCAACTCAGCTAACGCACATGCATATTTTCTTTTGATTTGTTCAGCACTTTGCGTGGGTGTTCTCAAAGCAACCGCAATATCATTAGTCACCTGATCGCCGGCTATAGGAATAACGGAAGTAAAACGAATAGCACCTTGTGTAAAAATAGCAATATCGGTTGTTCCTCCACCAATGTCTATTAAACAAACACCTAATTCTTTTTCATCTTCTGTTAATACAGACTGACTTGAAGCTAATTGTTCTAAAATAATTTCTGAAACCTCTAAACCACAACGTTGTATACATTTGATAATATTTTGAGCAGCACTCGCAGCGCCTGTTACCATGTGTACTTTAGCTTCTAATCGTACACCTGACATACCTATCGGTTCACGAATACCTTCTTGACTGTCAATAATAAATTCCTGGGGTAATATATGTAATATTTTTCGATCCGCCGGAATAGCTACTGCTCTTGCTGCATCAATAACCCGTTCAACATCAGCATGTGTTACCTCTTGACTTTGTATCGCTACAATACCATGTGAATTTAAACTACGAATATGATTGCCTGCTATGCCTGTATATACACTTCGAACAGGATAGCCTGCCATAGCTTCAGCTTCACCCACTGCTTGTTGAATTGAATTAACTGTTGCATCAATATCAACAACTACTCCTCGCTTTAATCCTAGTGATGGATGAACGCCTAAGCCAATGACTTCAATCCCATCTGGCTTTACTTCGCCGACTAAGGCATTGACCTTAGAGGTACCGATATCTAAACCTACAATTACATTTTTAGTCGGTTTTCTTGCCATATTTACCTTACCTTTAAATAACTACGGAATTATTGATAAGCATTAACTTATTAATCTTCACGCCAAAAATCTCTGCTTAAACTTTACCGCCATACCATGGGTATAACGAAGATCTACATAATCTATCATAGTTGCTTTATTGGCGATAACATCTGGATAAACCTCAACAAAACGTTTTAATTGGAGCTCAGGTTCTGTTCGATTCAAATAAAGTGCTAAACCATTATTTAACTGTAAATACCAGTATTGTTGATCAACTAATTTTAATAATTTGATTTTTAAACCTAAATCCAAAACAAATGGTTGCATTGTTTGGAACGCTTGTAACAAGTATTTTTGTTGACCTAAAGGAGCAATAAAAAGTGGAAGATCAAGTAATGAAGGATCAATTTGACCGGCACTAAAAATATTGCCTTGTTCATCTAATAAATCATTTTTATCTATCAATGCCACAGGTTTTTTCGTAGTAAAATTCACCGCTAAGATGTCCGGCCAAAAACGTCTTATCGTTACTGTGTTTACCCAAGGTTGTTGTAATAGTCTTTCTTTTAACCCTCGGCTATCCAAACGCAAAAAACCTTTATTGGTAAATGGTAAAATAACTTGTTGCAAACTTATCCGATTAACATGGTTTAAATCACCTGTAATTTTAATATGTTTAATAGGAAATACTTTAGGATCGCCACATTTTTGCCAAATTAATATTCCACTCAATAAAATAAGTAGTACCAGTGAACTTCTAAAAAACCAGTGTCTAAAAGCATGCAAAAAGTTGAAGTAAATCCTATGTGGTTTATTAGATTGCCTTTGAAACCTTTGATTTTCAATTACCTTTCCATCTTTGTGCATCACTTAACCATTCAAATGCAAATCAAAAAGAGATAATAATCTATCTGTAGTGTTTCCGCCAGTTTTACGCTTTATGCACTTGGCAAAAACATTTATCTATGTTAGTCATTTTTTACTTCTGTTCTTAAAAATGAGAAGATATATATCCTCCAAAAGCACCTTTTTAGGACATATTGACCATTGTACAATGATAGCTAAAAAGAGTTGTTTTTTTGTGTTTCGTTATCCACATATTATAACTATGGCCGTTACAATACTCATAAACAACTCTTTCTCTCGCATCCTAGAACAATGGTCAACACGGCTAAGTATGATCTTACCTTATAAGGTAATAATATTTATTGATATTGGATAACAACACTTTCCTCTCCCAAAAGTTCTCGGAGAGTTATGAGAAGATCGTCCGAAGGTTTTACCGTCCATACATCTCCCAAACGAAGATGCAGCTGTGTACTAAGTTCAGGATGGTGATATTCTATTGTTGTAGTGCATAATCCGGGACAAAAAATACTCAGCTTTTCTTTTAATTGTTCAAGAAAATTTGGCTGAATTAATGGTTTAGAAAGCTTAATAAGCAATCGTTTTGCATAAATTTCTCTCGCATCAGCAATATCTAAAACCTTTTTAGCCAATATACGAACGTTGCCAGTTAATTCATCTTGCTGACTTTCTCCTTCAATAATTAATAATTTATCTTTATTTAATTTATCTCGATATGCATTATATATATCACTAAACAAGGTAACCTCTAAACGGCCACTTGCATCTTCTATATTTAAAATAGCCATGCGATCCCCGCGTTTTGTCCATAAGGATCGAATATTTAGCACCCAACCCGCTATCGTTAATGAGTGGCCTGTTTTTAAAGCACATTCGCTCAAATTTGATGTTATAAAACAATTTAATTCTTTTTCATAATTCTCTAGCGGATGACCACTTAAATAAAAACCTAATACTTCTTTTTCTGCTTGTAAGCGTTGTAATTTTGGCCAATCAGTTCGCTGGATTAATTGTTTTTGTTCGACAACCATAGCTAGACCAAAAAAATCTTGTTGTCCTGAATTATTAGCCAATAGTTGCTGCTCAGCAGCTAACAGTGCATCCTCTAAATTACCCACAAGAGTAGCTCGATTAAAACCAAATCCATCTAAAGACCCTGAATAGATAAGTGCTTCTAAACCGCGACGATTTAATTTATGTTGATCGGCACGCTGACACAAATCAAATAGATCATTAAAAGGCCTTTCCTCACGCCTTATAATTAACATCTCAATAACAGAAGCACCTAAACCCTTGATAGCACCTAGGCCATAACGAAGTTCACCTTTTTTACTTACAGTAAATTTATAGCAGCTAGTGTTGATATCAGGTGGTAACACCTTTAGTTTCATTAACCGACATTCTTCTAAAAAAAAGACGACTTTCTCAGTATGCTCCATATCTGACGATAAGACCGCCGCCATAAATTCAGCAGGATAATGTGTCTTAAGCCAAGCAGTTTGATATGAAACAAGTGCATAAGCCGCAGAGTGCGATTTATTAAAACCATAATCTGCAAACTTTTCCATCAAATCAAAAATTTGATCGGCTAAATAGCTTGAAACTCCTTTGTTTTTTGCACCTTCTGTAAAGATAGCCCGTTGCTTCGCCATTTCTTCCGATTTTTTTTTCCCCATAGCTCGGCGTAATAAATCTGCCGCCCCTAAGGTAAAACCCGCTAAAACTTGCGCAATCTGCATTACTTGTTCTTGGTAAAGAATAATTCCATAAGTAGAGCGTAAAATAGGCTCTAAATAGGGATGGGAATATTCAACTTGCGCCCTACCATGTTTACGGTTAATAAAATCATCCACCATTCCTGACTGCAGCGGACCCGGGCGAAATAAGGCAAGTAACGCAATGATATCTTCAAAGTTATCTGGCCTTAATCGTCTCACAAGGTCGCGCATCCCGCGCGACTCTAACTGAAATACAGCAGCAGTTTTACAGGCTTTTAATAAAGCGAAGGTTTTTGGATCATTTAGTGGAATCGTTGTAATATCTAAAAAAGAGTTATCTTCTGATTTTTTTGCATTGATAGACCGTATTGCCCAATCAATAATCGTCAAGGTACGCAAGCCAAGAAAATCAAACTTTACTAAACCTACTTTTTCAATATCATCCTTATCAAATTGTGTAATACAATGTGTTGCGCCAATTTCACAGTAAAGTGGTGTAAAATCGGTAAGCTTAGATGGTGCAATTACAACACCTCCCGCATGTTTTCCCACATTACGTACGAGTCCTTCTAATTTTTTAGCCAAATCAATTAATACTTTTATCTCGTCTTCATTCTCGTAATGGTGTTTAAAATCTTCTTCCTGATTAAGCGCTTTATCTAATGTAATCCCTAATTCAAAGGGAATTAATTTTGCAATTTTATCGACCATTCCATAGGGGTAACCCAAAACGCGCCCCACATCTCGAACAACCGCACGTGCAGCCATACTACCGTAAGTAATAATCTGGGAAACTGATTCACGTCCATAACGTTCTGTTACATAATCAATAACACGATCACGTCCTTCCATACAAAAATCAATATCGAAATCCGGCATGGTAATACGTTCTGGATTTAAAAAACGCTCGAAAAGTAAACCATATTGTAAAGGTTCTAAATCAGTAATTTGCAAGGCATAAGCGACCAAAGAACCTGCTCCCGAACCCCTCCCTGGACCTACTGGAATACCTTGTTCTTTTGCCCAACGAATAAAATCCGCAACGATAAGAAAGTAACCTGCAAACCCCATGCTATTTATAACTTTGAGTTCAGTATTAAGCCTTTCCCAATAAACTTGAGAAGAATTTACGCTTTCTGCTCCAGAAGCGTTTAAGGACGTCAACAACTTTGATTCTAACTGTTTAGAATCTGGATTTACCGTTATCTCAGCAATAGATATTTTTTCTAAACGTTTCAATAAACCCTTTTGAGCTTCTTCCACCAAAAAACTTTCTGGGGTCATGCCGGCAGGAATAGGAAAACTAGGTAAAAAAGCTTTACCAAAAACTAACTCTAAATTACAGCGTTTTGCAATCTCTAAAGAGTTAACTAAAGCAGATGGGATATCAGCAAATAACTGATACATTTCCTCAGTAGAACGAAGATATTGTTGTTCACTAAAGTGTTTGGGTCGCTTAGGATCGTTTAAGACATGTCCACTATTGATACAAACCCGCGCTTCATGCGCATCAAAATCTTCACTGTATAAAAACCGCACATCATTACTTGCAACGACAGGTACATGACATTCAGCAGCCAATGTAGTTGCAGCAACGATATATTCTTCTTCATGTGTTCCACCTACACGTTGCAACTCTAAATAAAAGCGATTAGTAAAAAATGATACCCAAGTTTCTAGCAATTCCTTTGCTAATATCAACTTATTCTTAAGTAATGCTTGGCCTATATCGCCTTCTCTACCACCTGATAATGCAATTAATCCTGCTGAATGAATTGATAACCAACTTTTTCGAAGTACGGGTTTATCTGCTTGCTGACCTTCTAGATAAGCCCTAGAAATTAACTGGGTTAGATTTCTATAACCTTGTTGATTTTGACATAATAAAACTAACCGAAAAGGTTGCTCAGAAAATTGACTATTCTCAATCCAACATTCAGCACCTATAATAGGTTTAATCCCCGCATTAACTGCAGCTTGATAAAATTTTATCGCTGCAAACAAATTAGATTGGTCCGTAATACCTATAGCAGGCAATCTTAAGTCCACCGCCCTTGCAATTAATTCATCAATACGAATTAAACCGTCGCTCAACGAATATTCGGTATGGAGATGAAGATGAATGAAAGGAGAAGGCATAGACATGGCTTACCAATAACAGAAGTTTCGTGTACTTTTCACACTTGAATTTTCGTATGTGTTGCTGCTCAACTCGCAATCCTCTTGTATATACCGCCGGTACTGAAGCTGCGATGTTTAAATTCACTGCGAACGATATTTTAATCACATGACATGCACAAGCAAAGCGTGGCATGCCATCTAAGGGGAGAATCACAATGTCTCCCCTAAAAATTTCCATCGCAAAAAGAAGACACCCTTAAAAAGGCTAATTAGCAATTTTGGGGGTGCAATGAGTATATTATACACTCCGGTTGCTCATCTTCGCAGCCTTATATAAAACCCAATTACTGTGAGTATAGTTTGCCATAGATAGCTTAAGAAAGAAGATTACTTCTACCTTTTAATATCATTTTAGTCATTATAGGAAGAAAGACAAACGGAATTGCCGTGGTATATTTCATCACACAAGGGTGAAAAGCAAAGTTTGTTCCCCACCGTTTTTAAGGGAAAAAACGCCTTCTTCCTTTGAATTCTCGTCGCACCAAAAAAACTTTAAATGTAATTTCGCATTTTTAAAAGTAATGGTATTCAGTTATTGAAATTTAAAACGATAAGTCTCTATCCTTAACAAAATAATTTTTTAGCTTTTCTAGCTTTTCTTTGGTTAAAGGCTTTGACCACACCTCGTTAATACCTGAAGCCAAACATTCCTGTTTGAATGATTCATTTATGTGTGCAGTTAAGGCAACAATAGGAATGGGTGACTTTTTGGTAAATCGTTCCCAATAACGATATAAGATTGCAAATTCATTACCCTTTATCTCTGGCAATTCAACGTCAGTAATAATGACATCAAAAAAATGAGTTTTTGTTAATTTAAGCCCTTTAATGGCAGTTGTTGCTATCACGACATTATAACCTTCACTTTGAAGAAGATTTTCTCCAATTTTTAAAGCAATGGAATCATCTTCAATAAATAAAACTGATTTTCTTTTCTTAGATAAATTCAATTCATCCACATTTTTACATACAGCTTGCGTATCCTCTGCTACTGCTTCTTCTATAGCATATTTTTTATCTTTTTTAACAACAGATACGACTTCTAAGCTTTTCTTTTTTTCAGGATTATTTTCTTCAAGCGGCATCAGTAATGAAAAACTAAAGGTCGTACCTTTTTCCAACTTACTATTAACGTGAATTTTTCCTCCCAATAAAGTAACAAATTTCTTAACAATATAAAGACCCATGCCATAACCTGGACTAACTCCTGCATAAAAATGCTTTCCGTGATAAAATTGATCGAATATGTACGGAAGCTTTTCTGGTAAAATTCCCTGCCCCGTATCAGCGACACTAAATTCAATATAAGCGTTATTAGCTTCAGATGTTGGTAAAGGTAATTCCTTAATTGATAGAGTAATTTTTCCTTTTTCAGTAAATTTAATTGCGTTGGTAATCAAATTTAATAAAATTCTTTCGAGCTTAATTCGATCACAGATAACTCGTTTCGAAATACTTACGTCAATATCCCAATCAAACATTAACCCTTTTAATTTAATAGCCGGTAAAAAAAGACCTTTCAGTGACTCGAAAAACTCTAACAATGAAAAGGAATTTTTTTGAAGATCCTCTTCATTGACTCGCTCTAAGGAAGCCACATCAAGTATACTATTAAGTAAAGATAGCAATTCTTTAGATGAGTGATAAATAAGATTTATATCTACGGCATCTTGGCCTTTTAAATGCTTTTTAAGTAAATCAGCTAAACCAATAATTCCGGTAAGTGGGGTACGTATATCATGACTCATATTAGCAAGAAAAATTGTTTTAGCTTGGTTGGCTATTTCCGCAGCAATTTTAGCTTTTGCCAATGCTCGCTCAGCTTTTTTTCTTTCCGTAATGTCTGTTGATATACCTAATACACCAATAATATTATTTTTTTTGTCATATAAAGGCACTCGACTTGATAAATAATAAAATGTTCTTCCTTCAGGATTAGTTATAGGGGGTTCTTCGTGATTTAATTTAGCGATTCCTGTTCTCATAACCTCTAAATCATCCTTTTTAAAGCAAGCGCCTTGACCATCTTCCCAATGTGCGCGATTAGCCATTTCTTCATAGCCCATGCCTTTAAAATCCTCAATTGATTTCAGACCCAGTAACTTAGCTGTATTTAAGTTACAACCTAGTCCAATACAATTTCTATCTAACCAATAAATATTATTAGGCAAAGCAGCTAAAATACTTTTATAATAAAAATGGACTTCTTCCATGCTAGAAAACTTTGGCATATCCATTATATTTTTCCCCAAAAATTTAGTCATTGTGAAATACCTTAAAATTTACTACCGCTTGCTATAGAAAATGCAAAATTTTAAAATACCAGTGTGATTCTAGAATCTAGCTCCAAAGAAAAGCATAGCTTCCCTAAAGCAAGCTCCACCTCTCCCTTTGAAAATCAACAATGCGGCAAGTAAGAACTTGAGGTTGCAAATTTGCAACCTCAAATACAATGGTTATAGTTTATCTTACTAAACTAATTTTTTCAGTTTTTCTATCCAAAAATTGATTTTTTAAATCAATTTCATCTAAACACTCACACACTATTTTTGCTAGTTTCGAAACATTTTCTACTTCAAATATCGTATCATGCCCGCCTTCTACATCATGTATTTCCAAATATTTGCAGTATTTAGTCCAATGATTATCGGAAGAATTTATATCACGATAGACTGGCGACACTTCTTTAGCTTTAAAAAGCGTTAACGTTTGATCAGTAAACGGAAGTTTATAATTTGCATTTTGTTGTGCACGTTCCCACTGAAGTTCTAATAATTTATCAGCCGATTCGATTTTTTTATCTGAAAATTCTCTTTTCCACTTATCATATTGAGCTCTCATAATAATATCAAATAAATTCTTATTTTTTTTCAACTGAGCAGGATAAGGCGCCCAACCATCAAATAAACCTATGAATGCTACTTCCTCGCTAAGACGTTTAAATTCTTGCGCCATTGCAATACTGGTTGTAGCACCTGCAGAAGCACCGCCTATTAAATAGGGTCCGTGAGGTTGAATAGCACGTATGGCGTGCACATACGCTTTTGCCATCTCCTCAACTGATTGAAAATGTAAGGCTAATGTTTCTATAGCTACATCCTGAATTCCATAAAGAGGTCGCGCACAATCCCATGTCTTTGCAAAAGCCAATTTAAGAAACCAAAATATTGCACCTCCTACGGGATGAACCAAAAACAACGGCGTTTTATCTCCTGAATCATGAAGAGGAACAATACATTGTTTGAGAAATATACTTTTTCTCTTTTCAAAAAAGTTAAAAGGTGTACTTTCACATTTTATCTGTAATTGCGTTAAATAGTTAGCCAACTCTCTAATAGTGGAATAACGATATAAGGCCTTTAAATTTAGTTCTACTTTAAACTGACTTTTTATTTCTCCTAATAGTTGTAAAGCAAGTAGTGATTTTCCACCTAAATGAAAAAAATTATCTGAAATACTAATAGGCTGATTTATTCCTAATACCTTAGCCCAAATAGCTTCCAATTTTATTTCCATTGGAGTGTTAGCACCCGTTATACTCTTTCTAAAAGAAGTTGCTTGCATCCCTAATGCTAACAAAGCTGTTCTATCAATTTTACCATTAGCAATTAAAGGAAAATGGGAAACAAAAGTGATAGTAGGTATTACAGATAATCTAGAAGTATTCTCTAAAAAACTTCGTAGCTCCGTTTTATTGAGTTGACTTCCTTCTTTTCGTATAACATAAGCTACTAATTTCTTAACGCCATTCGGTAATTGATGTACGAATACAGTAGATTTAGAAATTTGTGGATGTTCTTCACATGCGAGCGCTACTTCCGCTAAATTTACAAACGATCCATCAATTTTAACCTGATCATCGCAACGCCCTACATAGATGAAATGTCCTTCAACTGTTTGATACCCATGATCCCCAGTGGGATACATGCGATCAAGGGGGTTATTACTATAAGGGTCTTGGATAATTTTTTCCTGAGTTAATTCAGGATGTTTCCAATAAGCTAATGCAACACCCGGACCACTCACCCAAATTTCTCCAATACATAAAGGAGGAAGTAAGCGTCCCCATCCATCTCGTATGTAAATTCTGGTATTGGCTACGGGTTTACCAATAGGACATTTTAAAGGCCATACAGGCATTGAGCTATCTAAAGTATAAGAAGTCACTACATGGGTTTCAGAGGGGCCATAATGATTAGTGAGTTTTATATGCTTATTTCTTTTAAAAAAAGCTAAGATTTCTGAATATAATTTTAGCTCTTCCCCAGCCACAATTATTTCAAGTAAATCCGGCCAACAATAATGTTGCTGTTGATTAGCGAATTCGCAAAAAATAGAAAGAAACGCGGTAGGCAAAAATAATATATTAATTTCATGTTGTGAAACATATTCGATCAGTAACGACGGTGTTAATTTGATATCATCTGGAATAAAATAAAGTGTGTGACCATTAAGTAAACTAAAAAATATTTCTTGTTGACATACATCAAAGCCGTAACTTGCAAATTGAGCCACTTTTAAGGTACGTCCAAGGTATTTTTTATTTTGCCATCTCACTAAATTAGTAATCGTTTCATGCGATTGTACCACTGCTTTTGGATTACCGGTGGTCCCGGAAGTGTAAACATGAAAAAGTGATTTTATATTTACACTTTTATTGTCAGCACCGTAATAAGGTCCATCAGTCTCTCCATTGACTCGTTTAAAACAAAACATCCGTGGATTTATTAATGAATTTCCTATTCTTTTTAATATTTTATCGATAAAAACTGTTTTTTCCTTAGGAAATTCATAGCCGATTTGGGCCTCTATCGTAGATTCAGTCAAAATCAAGCTAGGTTCACAATCTTCAAGAATATAATTGGTACGACGCTCAGAGTTTTTAATATCTAACATGACAATAACAGCTTTTGTTTTCACTATCGCTAATTGTCCAATTAACATTTTTAAATTACGGTCTACACAGATAGCAATAATATTTCCTGGACGTATTCTTTTTTTAAGTAAATACATACTTAAATAATTAGCACTATCATTAAGTTGTTTATAACTTAATTGTTTATCTTGATAAATACCTACTAACTGATCTGGCGTCTTTTTAACTTGCTCTTCAAATAATTCAAGGATTGATTTAGGACTGCACTTATTTTCTGTTGCTCTCCAATCAGCAGCCATTAACTGATATTCATAAGAGCTTAGAAAATTCAAGTGATTAATAGGTTGATATGGCTTAGTGAGAATTTCCTGTAATACCGTTTGTATATGCCCTATTAATCGTTTAATAGTTGTTTTATCAACACGATTATTATCGTAGTTGAATTTTAAACGTAATTTCTTATCAGGAATTGCTATTAATGTAAGTGGATAATGAACTGGATCAATAATTTTTAAATCACCAAAGTCCATCCTTAATCCAGCACTAGTAGATTTAGGATAATTTTCGGTTACTACTAAGGTTTCAAATAAAGGAGAAGCAGAAAAAATTCCACTCCACGTTTTAATATGCTCTAAAGGTGTATAAGCAAACTTGAGCATATCAAATATCTGGTCTTGTAATGCCCTGAAATATTGAGATACAGTCATGTTATTCATGTGAACACGCAAAGGCAATGTATTAATCATTAAACCTAATGCCTTTTGAAAGTTTGGCGGCCTATTAGATACAGTAATTCCAAATATAACATCTTCATTTCCAGCATGGCCGGCATAATAATGCAAAATTAAACCCCATACACCTTGGATAAAACTATTAAATGTTAGGTTCGCTAAATTACAGAAATCGTTTATTTGAGTTGTTAACTCCGTTGATACTTCAACCGTTTGACTTTGATGATCGGGTGATTTAAAAAAATCTTCCTTATTTAAAGGTTTTATAATGGGACATTCTGTTGTTGATTGTATTTCTTTAAAGTAATCTTTCCAGAAATCACGAGCTTCTTTCAAATCACCCATAGATAACCATGTTATATAATTTTGATAAGACACAGGAATTGATAAAATCTCGTTAGCTTGCTCTAAAGACTGATAATATTGTCCCAGCTCTTGAAATAACAAAGATAATGACCACCCATCAAGTAAAAGATGCGATACTGTAAGAACAATCTTATACTGACCGTTAGGTAACAAAATAGTATTTATACGTAATCCTTGTGGTTTATCCGGTCTAAAACCCAATTGTCTATCTGCCTGTAAAAATTCTTGTAATTCTTTATCTAAATCTTTTTCTGAAAAATTATCCCAATTATGATTCTTCCAAATAAGGGAAACGTCCTTATAAACATGTTGTAATGGTTCGGCTAAACCTTCCCATTCAAAAGCTGTGCGTAAAATCTCATGCCTTGCTACGAGATATTTAAATGCTTGGTGGAGTCTAGAAATTTCGACGTGAGCATCGAGATCCCAAAGCAACTGTACAACATAGGATTCAGATTCAGGATTAACAAGATAATGAAACAGTAATCCTTTTTGCATAGGGCTTAATTGATACGATTTTTGTATGGAAGTTGCACGGGACAATGAATTTTTATTAATTCCTAATTTTTTCATTTCATCTTTTTTGGATTGAGACAAATATTCTTCTAGAAATGCAAAATAATCCTTTAAAAATCTATTCATCGTTGTTTGATAAAAATGATTCTGGCTATAGTTACAATTCATATGCAGCTGTCCTTTTATCACTGCGGCTTCGATAACTATCAAGTGGGTACGTTCATTTTTTGGATGAGAAATTAAATTAAGACCTTTAAATTCAAAAGGACTATCTTTTGAAAATAATTGATCAAATTGACCCCAGTAATTAAAACAAATTGCACTGCTGCCTATTAATTTTTTATCATAAAGATTCAGATACTTTTGTACGCCATAATCCAGCCCATTATTTGGAATAGCGGCTAATTGCTCCGTCACTTGTTGAAGCAAACTATTTAAAGATGCTGGGCTTTTAATAGTAAACCGAAGAGGAAATAAACTTGTAAACCAACCCACAGCACTCTCTAACTTCAAGGTAGGATCAATAGCTGATTCTCTACCATGTGTTTCTATATCTAAAATAATTTCTTTATTACCTGTACAACCAATAATTGATTTAAGTAATATCGTAATTAACAATTCACGGGGACGAACTTCATTTTGTAACAATTTTTCAGTAAATTTTTTACTTAGAATTTGTGTTACATTACCGCTATACCTTTCTGAATTGGCCCCCCTGTTATAATCACAGATTAGAGTGGGTGGAATAAAACCTTTATCATCTTTCTTCCAAAAATGACTAGAGTCAGTATCTAAAATTTTTTTAAATTTTTGTAAGGTACTTGACCATTTTCTAAAAGAACTCGCATGTTCAGAAAGAGAAAAACTCGGCAAAGAAAAATTTTTTAGTTTGTAAGCTGTTTCTAAATCTTGTAAACAAACTCGCCAAGAAATACCATCCACTACTAAATGATGAAGCGCAATTAATAAATAAGAATTTCTCGATGTAATGAAATTTAAGTTTTTTAAAATGACAGCACCCATTACTGGCCCTGTTTCTATGTTAAAATTACTTTGTAACCGAATACTCCAATCCGTAACAATGGTTTGTAATTCACTTTCATTGGACCAACTTATATGATGAATTTGGGTTACGTCATTATTGTGAAATTCGTCCGGCTGCACATAGGTTTGCTGCCATCCTGATTCAGCTTGTTTAAATCGAAGTGAAAAAGTAGGGTACGAACTAGTCCATTTTTCCAAAATTTTTAATAAGCACTCAATATCAATGTCTGACTTCAATTCAATTAAACAAACTTGACTAAATTGATTAGGCTTTTTTAATTTTTTATCAAAAAACCAGTGCTGTATCGGCGTCAATGGAAACGGCATCAACAATTCTTCACCTTCTTCATAGAAAGAAATTTTCTCTAACTTAGTCGCTAATTCTGCAATGGTCGGTGTTCTAAAAAAGTCTTTAATTGATAAGTAATATCCACGTTGCTGCAATTCCGCTGAGATTTGCATCGCTAAAATGGAATCTCCTCCTAAAGCAACAAAACTCTCATGTATACCAACTTGTTCTCTATGCAATACTCGACACCAAAGGTTGGCTAGTAAAATTTGTTCCGAATTTTCAGGAGATATTTGCGCAGCTGCTGTTACAGGCAACATTAAATAGTCTTTTTTAATCAGTGCCTTTCTATCAAATTTATCATGTCGAGTCCTGGGAAAATCTAAATCCTTCAAATCATAAAAAATATTGGGAACTTCATAATGCGGAAGTGTTCTCTTTAAAAAACATTGCAATCCTTCTACTGTTAAAGGGTCATTAATTGACGCTAACCCCTCCACTTTTTTTATATAAGCTACTATTTGCTTATGTTCACTGTCACCTATATGTTTAACTGCAACAGCAGCTTTTTGAATATAAGGGTGATTCTCAAGGGTCGCTTCAATACCTGCCATATTTATTCGTAAACCCTTTACTTTTACGAGGCTGTCAATGCGATCTACATATTCGAAACTAAGTTTGTCATACTCATTAACCAAAAAGCGCACCAAATCACCTGTGGCATAGATATATTCTTCTGGAATAAAAGGGTTAGGGATAAATTTTTCATCAGTCAGTTGTTTTTTATTTTCATAACCTCCACCTAGGCATATTCCTCCAATAAAAAGCTGACCCTCTTGACCTATACCCACAAGTTGTAAATTTTCATCTAAGATATATGTTTTCACATTAGGTAAAGGTAAACCTATATCACTATGTAACCCAAAACTTCCAGGGGGGTGATAGGATACAAGCGTGTAGATTGTTGTTTCAGTAGGCCCATAAGCATTCACTAGATGAAAATCTTTCCATAGTATTAAAACTTCTTCAGTGCATGGTTCACCCGCTGCAATCACATAACGTAAAACGGGTAAATTTGCAGGGGGTGTCAGTTGAAGCACTGAGGGCGGAAACCCTGCTATGGTTACACCATATTTCCGTAATGTATTAGCAAGGATCGGACCAGGAGAACGCTCGCCCGGTGTGGGAATACGCAATTGCGCGCCATGTATCAAAGGAGCAAATATCTCCCAATAAGCAACATCAAAAGTAGATTCAGCATAATTTAGAAATACATCTTTGGTATTTATCTCTAATTTTTTGGCTAAAGAAAAAACTAAATTAGTAACACCTTTATGTAACACTTTAACTAATTTGGATTTACCCGTAGTTCCGGAAG